>JBOGMA010000166.1:0-5478 GCA_050746465.1 Acidobacteriaceae bacterium | reverse complement strand
CCTCCGCTGCCTCACTCAACGGCTTTCTCGACAACCTCGCAGAGCAGTTCCATCTCTCCGCGCGCACCATCCACGCCACCGGCTCCATCAACGGAAGCGCGCGACCTGCACAACTCTGGAACGCCTGCCGTGCGCTCGCCCGTCCACGCCTCGAGGACCTTGCGCAGCGCATCGTTCCCAACGCCGCATGGGACGACCTGATCCTGCCGGAAACGCAGAAGAGCATCCTCCACCAGATTGCCGGCCAGGTCAGCACCCGCATGAAGGTGCATGAGACCTGGGGCTTCTCCGCGAAAACCCGCCGCGGCCTCGGCATCAGCGCTCTGTTCGCCGGAGAAAGCGGAACCGGCAAGACGCTGGCCGCCGAAGTCCTTGCTGCCGAGCTGGGACTCGACCTTTACCGCATCGATCTCTCCGCGGTAGTCAGCAAATACATTGGCGAAACGGAAAAGAATCTGCGTCAAGTTTTCGACGCTGCGGAAGAGGGTGGCGTCCTGCTGCTCTTTGATGAGGCCGACGCGCTCTTCGGCAAGCGCGGCGACGTAAAAGACAGCCACGACCGCTACGCGAACATCGAGGTCGGCTACCTGCTCCAGCGTATGGAGGCCTATCAGGGACTTGCGGTTCTCACCACCAACCTTAAGTCGTCCATCGATCGCGCTTTCCAGCGCCGCCTGCGCTTCATCGTGAGCTTCCCCTTCCCGGACGCCCAGCAACGCGAAGCCATCTGGAGCCGCACCTTTCCCGCGGCCACGCCCACGCATAATCTCAACCCCGCTCTGCTCGCCCAGCTCAAGGTTCCCGGCGGAGAGATTCGCAACATCGCACTCAACGCCACCTTCCTCGCCGCAAAAGCGACACAGCCGGTCGATATGTCGCACCTCCTCGAAGCCTCTCGCCTCGAAGCGCAGAAGATCGAGCGTCCCATCTCCGACGCGGAAACCCGGGGGTGGATATGAGCCGAGTCAACATCCACATCGACCAGCTCGCGTTGCGGGGCTTCGAACCAGCTGAAAGAACGTCGATCATCGAGGGTCTCAAGACCGAGCTAACCCGCATTGCCGCTGACCCCGCCGCACGCTCCACATGGCAATCCCGGCGCACGCCGGTCCTGCGCATTAAAAATCTCCCGCACCAACCTGGCCCCAGCGGAAGCAGGGCTTTCGGCAGCAAGATAGCGCGAGCCATCGGAAAGAGTGTGAAGCCATGAATCAGAGAATGGTGGCGCACAAGTCGCAATCCGCTGCGTCCACCGGTTTCCGGATCAAAGTCGCCCCGCCCGATGATATGCACGAGCGTGAAGCCGATCGCGTGGCAGACGAGGTAATGAGCGGCGCCACGCCTGCTTGGTCATTGTCGGGCATGAACATTGCCCCTCCGCTGCAGCGGAAGTGCTCCTGCGGCGGCTCTTCGCCTTCTGGCGGCGAATGCGAGGACTGCAAGGAGAAGAAAACCCTTCAGAGAAAATCTACCGGCCCGGCCGCGATCGATTCGGCCCCGCCTCTTGTGCATGAAGTACTCGGTACGTATGGGCGTCCTCTGGATCCCGCTGCACGCAATTTCTTCGAACCGCGCTTCCAACAGGACTTCAGCCGTGTACGCGTGCATGACGACGCGAAGGCCGCCGAGTCTGCGCGCTCCGTCAGCGCCAGCGCGTATACCGTAGGCGGCCACGTCGTCTTTGGCGAAGGGCAGTATTCTCCGGCAAGCCAGGAGGGCCGCCGGCTTGTGGCCCATGAGCTTGCGCACGTGGTGCAGCAAACCAGAAAGGCCACGATCCCGGCAAAGCCTTCGGTGCAGCGCAAGGTGATTCTGAAAAAAGCGGAGATGTCCGCAAGGGAAAGGGCGGCATTTCTGAGGACGCACAGGTTCAAAAACCCAGGAGTGGCCGCGCAGATCATGGAAGAGATGGCCGCCGCCGGCGACGCGTTTGACTTTGCCACCGATAACGAGTTGAAAGACGAGATCACCAAGCGCCTGTCCACCGTGCACCACATGGAGGAGTCGCAGGAGACCTTTGGAAGAATTCCCGGCGACAAGCGGTCCGCTTTCGGATATCCCTTCAGCCATGCCAGCGCGCTGTATGGTCCTCGCGTGAACTACGCGGCCCGTGAATACTGGGAGCCGGGAACGCCGGACAACTATGCTGTGCGTACTAACAGGATCAAGAATAAAGAGCTCATGGACAAGCCGCGCTTTGAGCGTTGCCAGGTGTACGGCGACCAGTGCGGCGAATACGGATGGAAGCTCTCAGCCAAGGGCAAGGCCGACCCCTACCATGCGATTGCATATCTATTCGTCCCGCAGCCTCCGAACAAGCGGACGTTGATTCACTGCGATTACCTCATCTCGCTCGTGAACTTCATGTCGCTGGCCGATTCCCTTGGCAAAACAGAATTCAACAAACGGATTGCCGCATTCGGAGCGAACAAGGTTGTGCTGCGCTATGACGCGTTTTTTGACCTCCATCTCGTCACCTACCTTCGGACTTCGTCTGGAGCGCGGGCGACAGATGCAGCCGGACATATACTCCCGATGCCGGGCCTGAGAAGCACGCAAAGGGTAAGACCCTCTTCAGAAAAAGATCTGGTGATCGGCGATCACATCGTCTTTTTCAACCACCTGGCCTATGACCTCATTAACAAGCGCATTGGAAATGCATGGCGACTGGAAAACGCCGTCTTCGTCTCAAGATCACATGGAAAGGATGTCTTCCTCGGGCATGGTTCCGGCTACAGAACCGAAGACCAGATGCGGCAGGAACTCGCCCATGAATACAACATCGTTGCCGATAAAGCACTCGCGATAGTGACCAGGGTCAAATCGAAAGACAAGAAGACCCAGGCAGCAGCGCAGGCCGAACTGACGACGAAATTTCCCGAAGTCAAACAGGTGGGAACTGAATTCCACGCATCCGGCATTCCGGGCTTATTAAGCGACAGCGGCTGTGGCCACAACGTGGACCAGAAGCTGAGGAGAATCAGCGCCTCCGAAGTTCTCGGACCAAAATCGCCCTGCAACCCGGCCACCATGAATGAAGTCGAACGCCCAATCGAGTCTGCGAAATGAGGAGTATGAAGCAATGAGCCAGAGCGTGTTCGCGCGCAAACCAGAATCCAGTCTCCACGGCGGCTTACGTCTTCCTTCGCAACGGACCCGGAGTCATGGATTCGAACCTGAGTCAGGAAACGAGATGAGCTCCGCCCACGCAAACCTGGAATGGTCGTTCGCAAAAATGGATATCGGAGTGCCGCTGCACAGAAAGTGCTCCTGCGGCGGCGGCTCGCATTCCGGCGGAGACTGTGAGGCGTGCAAAGAGAAGAAGGAGTTGCAGCGGAAGTCTACCCATGCAGGGGCGATGCCGACGGTCCCGTCTGTCGTTCAAGAAGTCCTCAGCTCGCCAGGACAGCCGCTCGATGCGGGCGCGCGCTCTGTTATGGAAGCAGGCTTCGGCGCGAATCTCCGCGGCATCCACGCCAATCCAGCGTCCATGCGCGCATCCGGCATAAGCCAGCCCAGCGATCCCTCGGAAATAGAGGCCGATCACATGGCTTCGCGGGTGCTCAATTCCGCAAGCGCTCCTCGCGGACCAAAAAGCACAGGACTCTTCGACTCCATCCAGATACACACCGATCCCAAAGCCGCCAGGTCCGCGCAAGCCGTCAACGCGCACGCCTACACGGTAGGCAACCACATCGTTTTCGCGCCCGGAATGTATACTCCGCATTCCCCGTCTGGCCAGCGCCTGCTCGCGCACGAGCTCACACACGTCGTACAGCAGCAGGGCCGTTGCTCAAACACAATCTCAAGGTTCAAAGTCACCGACTGCGATCCAAAAAAGAACCCGGATGAGACCCCGGCCTCGGTCACCGACGCGCACAAGCTCGCATTCAAGATGCTGCAGGCCGCGAACGCGGCCGTTAATTCCGCTCCCTCGCCCGCTGTCATTAAGGCAGCTGCCGAGCATTTCAAGATCATGGTGCCGCCAACCGCGAGCAGCGACAAAAAGAACTGGGGGCGCGCGCGGATGGCCCTATCCACCATGCTGCAGGCCGATTCCCACGCCACCTACGAATGCGAGCCCAAACAGAGCTGGTGGAACGGCGGCTGCGTATCCGGCGTAGAAGCCATTTCTCTGTTCAATATTCATCTTTGCCCACTCTGGTGGAAAGACCATCCCACGACCCTTGAGCGCGCCGCCATCCTGGTGCATGAGTGGGGCCACAAGTGGGGTAAAGGCGTTAACCGTGTCTTCGAAAGCTACCGCTTCGACAAGAAATACAAGGGCCTGTCTGCGGAAAAGCGGCTTGGGCTGCCCGACGCTTACATGGCTTTTGTATTTGAGCTGTTCACAGGCTCTCCTCCGCCATTCTGAAGTGCAGTCGACACGATTTAAGGAGCGAATTTTGCCCAACATCACCACCATCCCGAACCTCACGGCGAGACCAGAAGGGAACGCATGAGCACAGCATCCCCAATCTCGCCTCGGCTGATCAAGGGCGGCATTGTCACCATGGACCCGAACACGTCCGCGCTCCGGAGCGTCATTGCGCTTCAGTACAATCCCGAATCGCTTTCGCGGACGCTGCAGATCCAGGCCGTGCCCGGCGGGCAGGACGGGATTCGCGTCGACGCTCTGCGCCTGCGCGGTCCCGCCATTGAAACCATCAAGGTCGAAGCCGAGCTTGACGCCACCGAGCAGCTCGAATTTCCGAACCAGTACCCCAATGCCGTGCAGTACGGCTTGCAGCCGCAACTCGCGCAGCTTGAGATGCTCGTCAATCCCACCGTCGAAACTCTTCAGGCCGACAACGCCATGGCTTCCAACGGTACGCTCGAAATCATTCCTCTTGAGCAGCCGCTCACGCTTTTTGTCTGGAGCAAAAGCCGAGTCGTTCCCGTTCGCCTCACCGACTTCTCCATCACAGAAGAAGCCTTCGACACATCGCTTAATCCCATCCGCGCCAAAGTCAGCCTGGGAATGCGTGTCCTCAATGTGGATGATCTCGGCTTCGATCATCCCGGAGGACACATCTTTATGACCTACCTCAGCAACAAGGAGCAGCTCGCCTCGCTTGCCGGCAGCGCCGCTCTCACCGTTCTTGGATTAGGAGGCTTGCCATGAGTACACCGCTCTCGGCATTCCTGCAGCTCGGGCTTGTTCCGCCGGTCACGTTCCCGGCAGACAGCCGCTACTACGGCTCGCGCACGCTTACCTACATCTCGCCCGCGGGGCAGTCCATCTCGTATCTCGCGCGCCGCATCGTGCCGCAGCCCGGAGCGGCAAACTACGCGACGGTCGCGCAGCATACCGTCATTCAGGGCGATCGTCTCGACCTTATCGCGGCGAAGTATCTCGGCGACCCCATCATGTTCTGGCTTATCTGCGACGCCAATGGAGCCATCCGCCCGGAGGACCTGGTTGCTACGCCTGGAACCGTGCTCTCCATCACTATGCCGCAGGGTGTTCCCGGAGGC
>JBOGMA010000165.1:0-6886 GCA_050746465.1 Acidobacteriaceae bacterium | reverse complement strand
CTGCGCGTCTGCGCCCGGGATCGCCTTCACCGAAGACGTCCCGAAGGTTTCGTATTAATAATGTCGAAATGCTGTACGACACAGGTGTCTCCTCCTTATTGAGCCGAATTCGGGGACCTCGGGGGTCCCCGAAAATGGATCGTCCAGCCACGCTCGCGCGCCGCATCCTTCGCGGTCCAGTTCGGACAGATCTCCGGCACGGAGTGCGCCTCCATGCCAAGAGACTATTCCTCCCCCACAGGTTTCGCGGCCAGGATGTGCTGAAAACTTCCTCGATACTGAAGGAATACCAGCACCCAAAGCGCACAAGCAACCAGCGCCGGAGCGATAGCGGCTGGCGCAAGCGTCAGGTGAAACGCAAGAATGTTGTAAAGCTCCGCTGCAAGCAACGTGAGCGCCAACGGCACGAAGTATCCCGAGAGCAGCAGCAGCCCGCCGATCAGTTGCACTGCGAAGAAAAATGCGGCGAAGTGCGACGAACTGATGGCGACGAAGAGCTGAATCGCCAGCGGATTCGCCGGTGGCGGCTGGTGAATGAAGTTCAAAAATCCGTTCAGGCCGAAGATCGTAAACATCAGTCCCAGCAGATACCGCGCAATGATGAAAAGCTTTTTCATGGGTCGTCTCCCTTAGATCGTCTGCGCGTGCGATTGCACGGCTTGAAGATATGGTGAAAGGAACGCATCGCGATCCTGCCCGTAATTCAGTGCTGCAGTTCCACCCGCGGTAAGGAAGGTCGAATCCGTCACGCCAAGGAAACCAAAGACCGACCGCAGATAAGGCTCTACAAAATTGAACGAGGCCATCTGCGTCTGCGCATCGTAAACACCTCCGGTCGCGATGATGAAGGTCGCCTTCCTGCCTTCAATCAGTCCCTTCGGCTTTCCGTCCACATAAGCAAAGGTCTTGCCCCTGCGCGCAATCTGGTCGATCCAGAGCTTCAGCACCGACGGCACCCCGAAGTTATGCATCGGCACGCCGAAGACGTACTCATCGGCCTGCTCCAATTCGGCGATCAGTGTGTCGGAAAGCGCGAGCAGTTCCCTCTGTTGTGGTGTGCGCGCCTCTTCCGGCGTGTATGCGGCGCCGATCCACTCGGCCGTGACAGCTGGGATCGGGCTGGCATTGAGGTCACGGTCAATGACCGTTCCATCCGGGTGGGAAAACTTCCATTGATTAACGAATGCTTCAGTGAGTTGGCGAGAAACCGACCGGCCGTAAAGCGGGCTGGTGTCGATATGAAGAAGCGAGTGCATAGCGACGAACCTCCTATGCGACAAATGATGCATATGCTACAATTGTCGATTCAAATAGATCGGCAATTGTCGTTTACGAATCTCTTGTGGAGAAGGTCTATCCTTAAAAGGACGATGGCACAGGCTCTCCAACCGGACAGCACAATGGAATCGACGGATCCCCGCGTTCTTCGCAGCCGCCGCATGTTCATGCAGGCTCTGCTCAGGTTATTGAGCCAAAAGGAGTTCGACGACATCTCCATTCAGGAGATCGCCGACGAGGCCACGCTGAACCGGGCTACCTTCTATCTCCACTACCCAGACAAGAACGCCCTGCTGCAAGCAATGACCGCCGCCCGCTTCTGTGAACTGATCGCGCGCCGAGGCCTTTCCTTCTTAAATTGCGATGGTGCGCTGCGCGCCATTGCGCTGGGCGTTTGCGATTATCTTGCGGAGAGCACGGGCTGCCCCAGCCAATTGGCGAAAATGTCCCTGGAACGATCCATCATCCCGGTCGTGGAGAGCATGTTCCTGGAGGGGGCCGGCCATCATAAGATGCCACCGGGTGTGGATCCCGCTCTGCTGGCAACCACGGCCGCCTGGGCCATCTTCGGGGCTGCGCGCCGGTGGTACCAGACACCCGACCGCATTCCGGCGGAAGAAATGGCAGCGAAGATCGAAGCGATGGTAAAGCCAATCTTTCTCAACGCCTCTGTGTAGCCTTCGCCACGAATAGATATCTCAGGTTCTTTGGTTACGAGCGAGCCATTCAGAGGGAGACATCTTAAGACGTTGCGTAAAGACTCGCGTTAGAGCCGTGGCATTTGCATATCCGACAGCGGGTGCGATACGTTTCAGCGAACTCCCCTTTCGCAGCACTGTTTGAGCAACCCCGAGCCGCCAATCTGTCAGATAATCAAACGGCGTGACGCTGACAACCTGGCGAAAATAAGCGGCGAAGCGCGCACGGGACATACCTGCGGTTTGAGCCAGCTCCTCCAGCGACCATGCAGTTTCAGGGTGTTTGTGCATGGCCCCAATTGCCCGGGCCAGGCGGGAATCACTCAGCCCCAGCAAGACTCCGCTATCGATCAGGCGCGCATTCATTGCCGATCGTATGAGAAGCACAAACAGATATTCGAACAATCGATCCAAGGCGGCTTGGCGGCCCGGCAATTCTGTGAACGCCTCTGAGAACAAAAGCTGCAGCGTGGGCGCAAGTTCGGGAAGGGCATCCAGCGCGAGTACGAGCGGCTCCGGAAGCGATGCAATGAGAGGATTCAACATTCCGGCGCCAAATTCGATCGTCGCGCATACGAGCTCGGCGCCTTCCTGCTTTGAGGCGTGGAGACGATGAAGGCGTGGACGTGGAAAGAACAAGATGCTCGGGGTATCAATGACCATCTGAAGCGCATCCGGGCGGGTGATCTTCAGCCTTCCTTGCTTCAGCACATGAAGATGACCGGCATGTTCACTTACTTGATCCGCGGAACTTCCGCATAAGATCCCCGAATAAAACATCTGGGCCGTGAGCACCCCTGGAAAAGAAAACCACTCTAGTCATGGTGTTCCCCAACCTGCCGCGCCAAGAACGTTTTTAAAAAGGAAGCAAACCCGCTCGCCTCGGACGGCAGCTTTCTTCCCCGGTTGCTGATCTCGTAGAATTCGAGCCCGACTTCCGGCTCAAGTTTGCTGATTCTTACCTTGCGATTCCGTGATGCAATCGCGCCGAAGGAAGGAATCACTGCGACTCCAAGCTCCGCTTCGACCAGTCCTATCTGGGTATCCAAACCATTCACCGTCTGGCCGCGCCGAGCCACGACACCGACTTTCTCCAGTTGGTTCTGAATGAGTTGTTCGTGTGGATAGTCCTTTGTAACGGAATCAAAGTTTCTCGTCCAAGGTCCGATGCAGAAGATGAGAAGGCCACCAAGGGCCGCGATGGGGAACACCAGGGATTTCCCCGATCCGGTTGCCGCTGCGGCGGAGAACGCCGAGGGGAGCAGATCGAGGCAGGCGGCTCCGACCAGCACCCCCGCTCCGAAGGCCATCAGAGCGTAAACGCGGCGTTGGAGGAGGACGGCGATGTATCCGCCAATGGAGGTGGATACGGCAGCCATGGAGGTGAGGAGCAGAGGGTTTATCGATTAACTCCTGATGCAGTGGAGGTGCTGGCGATGGGCGGTTGGCGGCCGTTTGATCCGAAGGAGAGCGGCGGGTCTGATGGCGATCATCGGGACATTGAGTAGCTGTCCTTTGCTCATCCATCCCCAGTAGACGGATTGGCCCGAGATCAAGCCGGTTATCACACCGGCTATATCGGCAAGTGGCACCTGTAGCATGGCGAGAACGTATTCGTTCCCAAGGGGCCGTACCGCTTCGGTTTTGAGCATTGGCGGGTGTGGGCAAGCACCAACCGCCACTATGACGACGCGATGTTCGATCCCGAGAGCGGGGAGCGTGTTGTGAGCGCGCTATCAGCCCACAAGGATGACCGATCAGACTATCGAATTCATGAACAAGCAAAAAGGCGAGGAGAAGCCCTGGCTGCTGGTGCTCAGTTGGAATCCGCCGCATCCGCCCTTCAATCCGCCCGCCGAAGATAGGGATCTGTATAGTCCGGCTTCTTTCAAGTTTCGTCCCAATGTTCGCCTTTCAACACCTGCCGACGACCTGGCTCGCCCTTATTAAGCCACTCGAGTCCTTTGAAGCGCTGCGCTAGGCGGAGCAGGGCTATTATGGCGGCATTTCGGCAGTGGACAAGGAGTTTGCGCGGCTGCTTCGCACCTTGGACGAAAGCGGCATGGCGGACGACACCATTGTCGTCTACACCTCCGACCATGGGGAGATGCTGGGTTCGCACGGTCATATGGCCAAGCAGATGCCGCACGAAGAGTCGTGTCATGTGCCATTTTTCGTCCGTCTGCCGGGGGTGAAGGGCAGCCGAACTTCGGATGAGCTATTTGCCTCCGTCGACATTTATCCGACCGTGTGCGGCTTGGCCGGAATTCCCATTCCCAAACATTGCAGCGGCCGGGATTTCTCCCCTTTAATGCGCGGGAATAGTGACTTCCAGTCGCCCGAGATGGTCTTCCTGATGAATGAAAAGGGTCCGATCAACCGGATGGAAGTCGATGTCCCGACCTATCGCGGCGTTCGTACTCCGACCCATACATATGCCGTGCAGTTGGACGGCCGCTGGTGCCTGTACGACAACAACGCCGATCCATATCAGATGAAGAACCTGGTGAAGGATCCGGTAAATAAGGCGTTGATCGAGAAGTTCGACAAAGCGCTCATCGCCTTGAGCCATTCCATGGGTGACGAATTTCCGTACGAGAAGGCGCTGAAGTCCTACTCCTCTTATCCAAGCGCATAAGGCTAATTGCAATCGCGGTTCCCCGGCTCTGCCGGGGGCCGCATTGTTCCTATGCGTGACCTAAGCCCAGGCACAGTTCCGAATCATTGGCGGGAATTTCATCGCAGGCGGTAATCGCCGGATGCTCCGCGAAACGGTATCCGACGTATGGGTCTGTGAGGAGATATCTGGGATTGGACGGCTCGTCCTCGATCTTTTTGCGTATCTGCCGGATGTAGGTACGCAGATAATCTACTTCGCTCTGGTATTGCGATCCCCATACCGATCGAAGAAGCCGTCCGTAAGTCACGGCGCGTCCGGCATGCGTCATCAGGTGATAGAGGATGTCGTATTCCTTGCGGGTCAAGCGAATGGCCTGTCCCCTTTTGCTGACCATGCGCTGTGCCGGGAGTATTTCAATTTCGCCTATATGTACAGGAGCGTCTTCCTGGCGCTCGGGCGTACGAGCCCTGCGCACTGCGGAGCGAATGCGCGCGACGCATTCCCGCATACTGAATGGTTTGGTGACGTAATCGTCCGCGCCGCATTCCAGCGCCTCCACCTTCTGGTTTTCCGAATCCTGAACCGTAACCATGAGGATGGGTAGCCTTGGGGCAAGCTCGCGGAGCCGAACCAGTGTCTTCATGCCGCCGATGCCCGGCATCTGGATATCGAGAAGGACCACATCGAAGGATTCGGTTCGAACCAAGTGCAGCGATTCCTCTCCGCGGGCGGTTTCTACTGCCTGAAAACCGAGCGCGTTGAGCGAGGTCCGCAGCGCACGCCGGATTGCAGCATCATCGTCAACCAACAGTACACGAATCGGGGAATCACTCATGCGCTTTCTCCTTGCGGATCGACGATGGGCAGGGACGCGAAAAAGGTGGTTCCTTTTTTCGGATCACTTGTCACCCACACATCTCCCCCGTGCGCCTGGGCGGCGCATCTGGCCACTGACAGCCCGATTCCGGTGCCGGGAACGCTGGAGGAAGCGGTGCAGCGATAGTAACGGTCGAATATCCTCTCACAATCAGGCAGGGGAATGACGGACCCGAAATTGTGAACAGAGAGGATCGCTTTCCCGGTGTCCTCGGTTGCCTGCACCGTGATGGTGGATCCGGCCGTTGCGTACTTGCCCGCATTTTCCAGGTACTGGACCAGCAATTCCAAGATGAGAGCGCGGTCGCAGTTGAGGTTGGAGTCCTCGCGCTCGACAACGATGCTCAGGGGAAAACCTGCAAGATGTTCGCTGAGAGTGGCGATTGCATCCTCAATCAACGGGGCAACGGCTACCCGCTGCTTTCGCACCGCAAAGTGATGACCGTCGAGACGCGCGGTTTGCAGCAGGCGGGAGGTGAGTTCGCTGAGAGTTTCGGCCTGCTCGGCGATGAGCGTAACCAACTCCAATTGCTCGGGAGCGAGATGTCCGATTTCGCTCAATCCTGTGCTGGCCGCGCGGATGGCGGTGAGCGGCGTTTTGTAGGCATGGGCCAGGCTATCGAGTACGGTGGTTCGGAGCTGTTCGGTTTGCCGGGCGCTTTCGGTCCGGCTCACATTCGCGAAGGAATGATAGCGGTCGAATGTGATGGCGGCGATGCAGGCAATGGTGTCGCTGGTTTCAATGCTTAGCTCACCCTTCATGAGCAATGCCCCCACGGGAAGATCTCCCATGCGAAGCACCCGGTGGATGAGGCCGGTTTCAATATCCTGACTGGTTTTTTCGAAGAAATAGGTATTCCGAATTTCGTTCTCAGGATTGGCTCCCCACTCGCCGGTCCAACTCACTTTGACGAGATCGGCATCGAAAACGGCCGCTGCTTCGACTTCAAAGATGGATTGAATGAGATTGGCAAGTTGCTGTCCCGGCTGGCGGTGCAGGTCAAGCTGCGTGGTGCTGCGCGCAAATTCGGATAGCTTCGCGATCGCGGTGCGGCTTGATTCCACACTTCCGAGAGGGATTGTGGACTGGTTCAATGCCGAAATTGCGGTCTGCTGCACGAAGGGAAGTGCTCCGTTCCATTGATTGGCGAATGCCGTCTGGCGGTTTGCACGGCCCCCGGAAAATGCCATGGAACCGGGCCGAAGAAAACAGACATTTCTAGCGGAATTGTTTCTCAGAAACGGGGCGCCTCGATGGAGTATTCAAAATTTTTATCGAGGCTATCAGGGTTTGAGCGGAAGCTGCCAAAAAATGCGCCGACAGGCGATTTCTTTATGAATTCCTTATGAGTCGTCTGCTTTCCTGAGGTCACTGGCAGGCCAAACAGTCTTCATAAGCCGGCCAGAGCCGCTC
>JBOGMA010000164.1:0-2930 GCA_050746465.1 Acidobacteriaceae bacterium | reverse complement strand
GAAGACACGCGCCTCACCGGCGGCTGTTCCATGAACGCCGGCCCAGTAGCGTTTCGTCTCGGGCTGCGCGGCATGTCTGTCGAGGCCGAGTCCAGCCTGGTCGAACGCGACATCCGTCTGCTCGGCGAAATCAACGACTCACGCGTGCATCTGCACGTTGCGCACTTGTCCACCAGGACCGCGCTGGATGCCGTACGCAAAGGCCGCCGCAACGGACTCCGCGTGACCTGCGAAGTGGCTCCGCATCACTTTGTCCTCAACGACGAAGCAGTGGGCGAATTCGACACACACGCCAAAATGAACCCTCCGCTACGCTCCGAAGCGGATCGCGAGGCGATGATCGAAGGCATCATCGACGGCTCCGTCGACGCAATCGCCACGGACCACGCTCCGCACGCCGCGCATGAAAAGCAACAAGAGTTCGAGCGTGCGCCCAATGGCATCACGGGGCTTGAATCCGCTCTGGGCTTGGCAATTGCGGTGTTGCACGGCAGACACAAGATCCCGCTGAGCCGCGTTATCGCGCTTCTGAGCACACAGCCCGCGGCTGTTCTGAACCTGAAAGGCCGCGGCAGTCTCGCCGTGGGCTCCTTCGCCGACGTGGTGTTGTTTGATCCGAACGACAAGTGGACCTTCCACGCCGCCGATTCAAAATCAAAATCGAAAAACACGCCCTTCGACGGCTGGACCCTCCAGGGCCGCGTCCGCACCACCATCAGCGAAGGGCGGGTGGTGTTTGGCAGCATTCGATAGGTGAGCTCAAGGCTGGACGTCCGGAGAAGCTAGATATGCACTCAGCGTGGCATCTCCTGACTCGATATAGCCGGTGAAGATGGCGCCCTTGGGAATTACAGCTTGCTTGCCATGGATAAACAGGCCCGCCAGTCCAACCCAGGGAATGATCGCGATCGACTGGGAGGCTATGGTCCGGGAATGTCCGTCGGTGGTTTCGGTCCCGGAGAGAGGAATCGTCTCGCCGCTGCTCAGGGTGATGGAGTGAACCGCGAATGTAATGGTCCCGGGAGCGCCGCCAGCGCCCGGCCCATCGACCTGCATCACGGTCACGCGCACGGGAGTCAGCCTGGGAGCTACGAGTTTCCCTCCCACCACCAAATCTTCGGCTAGCGCGACCGGCAGCCTGTCGCCAATCTCCAGACCCTTGGATGTGACATCGGACGTGAAGACAAATGGCAGCGGTGTTCCGGGACTGAGATTGGCAATGTTTGTGGAAGGAAGCGCGACCGGAGGAGCACCAGGGATCGTGTAAGTGGCCGCCTCCACGCTGCTCTGGAGATGACCCGGCGCAATTGCGATGGCCTGCAGCACGGTCGATGAATCCAACTTGATGGGCCCTGCATACCGCTGTGATTGGGTCGTTGGAGTCCATCCGTCGGTGGTGTAGTACATGACGGCGCCGCGTGTGGAGTCCTTGAGCCGAACGGTCGTGCCCGGTCGATATGAGCCCGTTTTCTTCGAGAAGTGCGGCGTCGCCGCAAAATAATACGATCCGCAGCAATAGTTATTGGCCTGCTGTGCCGCTTGCATGGCCTGCCGATTGGCCTGCATTGCCTGTTGGGTGGCTTGCTGCGTGGCTTGCTGCGTGGCTTGCATTGCCTGTTCGTTCGCCTGCTGCGCGGCTTGCATTGCTTGTTGATTGGCTAGCTGAGCGGCTTGCATCGCCTGCTGCGCGGCCATCTGGGAAGCGTCCTGCGCGCTGGCGCACAAGGCGGACAAAGCGAAAAGAGCAACGAGGAGTGAGCGCATAAGTCAACCTCACATCGCGATATCCGCAACTACTCGGAAGACGCCACACGGCAAGCGGAGGTTTCAAAAAAATTCATGCTCTTTTGCAGGCTGGAATTCGATTTCCATTCCTCCTCACACCCTCCGCTACTGAACTTCCATCACCACCAACCCCATAGGCGGAATCGTCAGCGTCAGATACCCATCCTTGAGCTCTTGCACCTCGGGCACGCCCGGTTCCGACGCTTTCTTCAACTCCGCAATCTGCGCCACCGTGGGATACCGCGGCGAGCCCATCTGCTTCCACGCCGCCAGCGTGTCGCCGTGCTGCGCGTCGGATCGCTCAATGGTGACGTGCGCGTTCGCAGGAACATTTTTCAAATCCAGCGTGACGGTTTTGGAAGGCGCGGTCGCGCCAGGCTCAACAAGATTCCATGCCGCAATCACGAGCGAGCCGTCCGCGCGCCGCGTCACCAAAACATTGTCTTCCGGCTCGTGAATCCGTTCGTCGCCCAGGTGGTGCAGCATGGCAAAAGCGTTGAAGGCCGGCTTGGGAATGTCGTCCTCAGCAATAATCCCAAAGCCTCCCCAAAAAGGCGTCTTCACCACCCCACCCTCCTCGAACACATCGGAGAACGTCCAGTAGGACATCATCTGGGCCATGCCGTCGCACTTGCGAATCGTGTCAGCAAGCCACGGACCCATGTAGATCGAGTCCTCAATCTCCTGCTCGTTCGAGTAGCTCGCGTTGAACTCGCTCCAGATCAGCGGAATGTGCGGTCGCGACGAAGCAAGGATTTCCTTGTGGACTTTCTCTACTGCCGCGCACACCATCTGGTGCGGCAGTACAGGCCGGCTGTCGTGGAAGATATTCTCCGACGTGTCATTGCCGTAGGCATGCGACGAAACGAAATCCAGCGGCACGTGGTTCTTCGTTGCATGCTCAATCATGTCGCCCACCCACGCCGCCTGTGCCGTCGCCGGGCCCCCGACGCGTATGCGCGAGCTTACGGCTTTCAGAGCGCGCGCAGTGTGGTCATACAGCTCAAAGTAGGTCTGCTCCTTTGGAACGCCGCCCCAGAAGTCGAGGTTCGGCTCATTCCACACCTCAAAATACCACTTCGAAACTTCATCAATTCCGTACCGCTTCACCAGGTGCCGCGCAAACGCGGTGATCAGCGCGTCCC
>JBOGMA010000163.1:0-5308 GCA_050746465.1 Acidobacteriaceae bacterium | reverse complement strand
CAATGAGGACCCGGAGACCCTGGAGCATCTCAAAATCAAGGAAACTCACCCTCCACAAAACGATGGAGTAGACCTCGACGAGAGCGTGGCTCATCTGGCCCGGTGTCGTAAGGTTCTGGATGAACTTCTCCACCAATCTCTGCCCGAGCCCTACTCCGGCCGCCTGCGCGAGGACGACATGCACCTGCAGTATGCAGAGAACACAGCAGGCTTTTACTATCGGGTCGCACAGTCAGCTCAGGCAAAGCGGCACGGCGACCCTCCCGCCGCGCGAGCATTCTGGCGACAAGCAAAGGTCTATGCCGATCGCCTGAAGCAGGAGACCGTCATCGTAAATACAAGCGCCGCCAACACCTGTGCAAAGAACGCATTCGTCGCTACAGCACTCGGAAACTATTTCCCGCAACTCGGGGAAGAGCTTCAAATCAGCTAAGGGTTAGTCCAACCCGCGTCTGCCGCGTATGACCGACTAGCGGCTGACAAAGCAAGTACCGGGCCGAGCATGCGAACGAAGCCAAGGAGCTTGCAATTCCTATTACCGCCCGCCAAGCCACAGCAAAGCATTCTCAAAAAAATGATTCTGCTCCGGACTGGTAAAGATCACATTGCCGTGACCCATGTTCGCGTAGATCATTTTGTATCTTGTGTTGGTCCACACTACGGGCACATCGTCACCAGCAACAAGGGTGTCCTTGAATCCCAGCGGAAAATCGGAAGGCGCCAGCGTCATCAGCACTCGAATACCCGGGCGGTTGCGCGGATCAGGCTTCCAGCTATACCACTCATTCGCGGGAGAAACATAGGTTGCCGGCAAACCTCGCATCGCAGGCTGCGACGGATCATCGATATCCACTCTGGCGGGCAGCGGCGGCCAGCTATTGCCGCTGAAAACCGTGCCCAGAAAATCCGCAAACCACGGCCACTCCTGACGTCCGCTCAGATATCCCGCAATGTGAAAGCCCAGCCATGCGCCGCCATGCTCCATGTAGCTTTTGAATGCCTCTCGCTGCGCAGGCTTTTGGGGTACGTCGTCGAGCCACAAAATCACCTGGTAATGCGACAAAACCTCCGCGTTCATCTCATCCCAGTTCGTTGTCGCAGCAAACTCGAAGCGGTCGCGCTTCGCCATGGCCCGGAAAAACGGAATCGCCTGCAGCGCGAAGTCAACGTGGTCCTGCTCCACGTTCGTGGAATAGAACGCCAGCACATGGAACGATTTCCTCTGTCCGAGCGCAGGTTGAGTCGCGGCAACAAGCAGCATGAAAATACCCGCCATGGCTGCAAACCAGATCATTGCGCGGCTTCTTCCCTTGAAAGTCATCGCTTCACTCGTGGCTATGTCGCTCTTGATGTTGCTACTATAGCTCACGCGTCCCATGAATCTCACTCAACGCATCTCTGCGGCATGCGCTGTTTCCCGCTCCTGGTCAACCTGCGCGCTGGGGTTGCTTTTCCTTGCCTTCTCTGCGGGCGTCCACGCCGAAACCGGTGTTGCACAAGGCCGGCTGATCACCAGCGCCGCCATTGCGGTCAATCCCGTCTCGCATAAAGTCTATGGGGTAAACGAACCCGGAGACAGCATATCCGTATTCGACGAACGTACCGGAACGACACATGTCGTCAAGGTGGGAAACGGGCCCGTATCGCTCGCCATCGATTCACGGCTCAATAGAATTTACGTCGTCAACGACAACAGTGATTCCATCAGTGTTATCGACGGCACGCGCGATAAGGTAATCGCGACCATCCAGGAAAGGACCGGCTCGCACCCTTATATGGTTGCCGTGGACTATGCCACAAGCAAAGCCTACGTGACGAATACTTACAGCAGCGCGCTCACCGTAATTAACGGCCCTGTCAATACTTCGAATACGCTGAAGACCGGAAGCGCGGATGGTATTGCAATCGATCGGCGCACCCACACAATTTTCCTGATGACTTACGAATCCCCGAAGATTCGAATGGTCAACCCGGTTACAGCAGCCGTGAGCGCGATCAGCGTGGGTCCGCACCTATGGGGCATGGCATTCGACCAGGCCACGAGCACTCTCTACGTCGCGCACACGCTTGCCAACAATGTTGTGGCTCTCAATGAAAAGACCCGCACCGTCAGCACCATCCCCGTGGGCGAGATTCCCTGCGCCATCGCCATCAATCCTGTGACTCAGAGGCTCTATATCGTTAACTACGGAGATCAAACTCTCAGCGTAATCAGTGCCCGCTCTCATGCCCGTCTTGCCACGCTGCCCGTCGGCGACCATCCCCAGGCTGTCGCCGTTGACTCCCGCCGCAATCTTGTTTACGTCGCAAACGTTCATGGAAACAGCGTTACGGTGATCGACGGCAGCACGAATCTGGTAGTTGACACTGTGCCCGCGGGCAAAAACCCCTATGCGCTGGCCCTCGATTCAACGACAGGCCGCGTCTTCGCTGCCGATTACGGAGAACCTCCCATCACGGAAATACCGGCTCCTCATCGCCGCCCGAGCGAGCAATAAACCTTGAGTGGGCTAGGCGGGCGGGTGGCCCACTCAAGTATTTTTTTTGCTTGAGTGAGGGACAGATCACCGGACATCCACAATAAACTCTCCAAACCATGAAGGTGAATTCCTCCGACCGCAAGGGCCCGCGATTCGGAGTTAATTAAGATAACCCCATGAATCGTCGCAAATTTATTGCTCTTATGTCTTCGGGCGCTGCCGCGAGCCGCGCGAGATCTCTGAACGCGCTTCCGTTACATGCGGCAGGCTCGCCAGGGCGCAAACGGCAACATTCGCCGAACATTATTTTTCTCATTTGCGATGATCTGGGCTATGGCGATCTCGGCTGCTACGGCTCGAAATTGCCCACTCCGAACATCGACGCTCTGGCTTCCGAGGGAACGCCGTTCAGTCATTTCAACGCCGGTCATCCTATCTGCTCTGCGTCCCGAGCCGCGGTGCTTACCGGGCGTTACGGTCTGCGCAGCAATACTACAGGGGCGTTCGGTCCAGGCACGAAGACCGTAACCTCGCTCGATGAGACGCTGCTCTCCAATCTTTTCCACGACCGCGGCTATGCGACCAAGGCCATCGGCAAATGGCATCTTGGACACGCGCCGGGATATCTTCCCACCAATCGCGGCTTCGATTCGTTTTACGGCGTGCCCTATAGCGATGATTTCTACCCGCTGCCGCTGTACCGGGACACGCAGGTCCTTGAGGCCGACACCGATCGCGACTTGCTGACTCCGAGCTACACAGCGGAGGCGCTGAAGTTTATCGATGAGCGCGACGACAAGCCGTTCTTTATGTATCTTGGATTCTCCTATCCGCACGATCCCGCGCGAGCCTCAGCGCGCTTCCGTGGAAAAACGGGCCTTGGAGACTTCGGCGACGCGGTTGCCGAAATCGACTGGAGCGTCGGCGAAATTGTCCGGGCAATGGAGCGGAAAGGGCTCGCCAGTGACACGCTGATCTGCTTCACCAGCGACCACGGCCCCTGGTATCAGGGAAATCCCGGCGAGCTGCGCGGGCGAAAAGCATCCACGTTTGAAGGAGGGTTTCGCGTACCGTTCATCGCAAGGTGGCCGGGCATGATTCCCACAGGCAAGGTGGAAGACGCGTGGTGTTCCAACCTGGACGTGCTGCCAACCCTCGTCTCTCTGTGCGGGCTGAACCTTCCGCCAAAGCCGCTTGATGGTGTGGACATATCGAAGGTGCTGACCGGGCATGCGAGCGGGCCTGAAACGAAGTCGCGCCTCTACTTCTGCCCCATGGGCAACCGCGGTCTGGACCTGCACTGCATCCGCCGGGAGAATTGGAAGCTGCGCGTGGCGCAGGGAATCGAGGGCGAAATCTACCTCAACGACAGAACAACCGGGGCAAGGTCCAGCGCATGGCTCGAGCGTCCGGAACTATACAACCTCGCGCTCGACCCCGCGGAGAGTTACGACGTAGCCAAGGAACATCCGGAGATCATTGCCCAGCTCACGCAGGAAATCGAGGCGCAGATGCCGTCATTCCCCTCTCAAGTTGTGGAAGAATACACAGCATTGAAAGCCCGAAGAGGCGACATCAGCACGCCGCCCGGAGCCTCGCCGAGACCATATAAAGCCCCCAACCCAGGCTGGTCATGGGAGCCAAAAGATCGCCGTTGGTAGCTGCTCGCTGTCTCAGTTCAAATTCCAGCACCGGCTTTTATCTGCTCGAGCAATAGAAAAGCCCAGCCTCCAAAAAAAGGAGACTGGGCCTTTCAGAAACCAACCAATAATTAGTTAAACCGAAAGCGGCTCAATGGCGACAAAGCGCCCCAGCCGTCCGCGGTCCACAAATTTCACGCGCCCATCGATCTTGGCGAACAGCGTGTCGTCGCTGCCGCGCCCCACGTTCTGTCCCGGCTTCAGCGGTGTCCCGCGCTGCCGCACGATGATCGAACCGCCCGTAACCAGTTCGCCGCCAAACCGCTTCACCCCAAGCCGCTGTGCATTGGAATCGCGGCCATTTTTCGAGCTTCCTAAACCTTTTTTATGTGCCATGCTGCTAAATCCTCAATCTTGAAGTTGAACCCGCGCAACTCGCGCCATTCTCGCTACTTGGCGGCGTAGTTCTTGCCGTCCACCTGAATCGAATCAATCCGAACCTGGGTAAAGCCCTGGCGATGCCCCTGCATCTTCTTGTACTGCTTCTTCCGCTTCAAGTGGAAGACCAGAATCTTATCGCCGCGGCCTTCGCCAACCACGGTCCCCAGAACCTTCGCGCCCGCAGGCTGCGTCATCGAACCCTGCTCGCCCGAAAACGAAAGCACATCGCTGAACTCAAGCGCGCCGTTCTCGTCCGCCGCTGCTTTCTCAATCTTCACCACGTCGCCGGGTGCGACGCGATACTGTTTACCACCGGTGCGGATGACCGCGTACATAATTCCTCCGAGCGCCCGCTGCCGCGAACGCGAATCTCTCTAAGCTGGGCCGATACATGCTCGCCCGGACGGCTCGCGCTCCAACTCTCTTCACGAGTGAGCGGAATGGACCACGGAACGAAGGGCAGAATCGCCGAACCAGTTAAGTTTACCGGGCCAGCCGCCCCAAGGTCAATGCGAAGACGAGGAAATCACCCCCGAAATCGCCCTATGAGGTTGATGCGCCACTACCCCATAGTCTAAACTGGAACTTCGGTGCTACGTGCGGACATCCGTCCTCTCGTCCGCGACCCGGCTGAGGGCCGACTCGCCCGAACAATTCAGGTTTTTGGAGTTTTCCATCATGGCACAGGTTTGTGAAATCTGCGGCAAAGGTCCGCAATTCGGCAACAACATCTCCCACGCGCACAAC
>JBOGMA010000162.1:0-2512 GCA_050746465.1 Acidobacteriaceae bacterium | reverse complement strand
AGATGCACGTAGCTCTTGAGGTGAATCGAAAAGCAGAGATACGTACCCGCCGGGAAGAGAACGATGCCGCCTCCCACATCGACCGCGGCTTCAATGGCGCGATTGACAGCCGCTGTATCCACAGTTTTGCCGTCACCCGTGGCGCCATAGTTGCGGACATTAAATATGGGCTGCTGCGGCTTGGGGCCTCGCGGCGTGGGTGAGGCCAAGGCAAAAGACGGCAGCGAGATTCCCGCCAATCCCAAACCGCCGGTGCGCAGAAAATCCCGGCGCAAGGAATTGAAAGACTTCATTGATCCCTTTCGGGCGCAGGCCCATGGAGTTAAAAGCCAGACGCGAGATAAGTATAGCGATATATTTTGTATAAGCCGGCGTCGGTGGAATCAATCCAGCGGCCACCGGCAACTCCAATGGCGGCGCGTTGCCGCCGTACTGGTCGGGGCAGATCCTTGCCGCTTCTGCGAAGCACTCTCGTGCAATGCGCACCAGCACCAGAGACTGTTGCCAGCGGTCAGATTCTTCGCTGCCCTCAAAAACCCGCGCATAGTAATTGCCGGGTCCGAGCAACTCGGGCGCAAAGCAGAAGCTGTCCGCGCTGCCGTCGCCGATGTCCACCTGCATGCAACCGGGATTCCCTATGCGGCCATGCAGGAACGCAATGCGGCTCAGAACCGGCTGGATGAATTCCAGATTATTTTCGAAGCCGCCATAAACCATCTCCGTCCCTGTATACCAATGCGAAAAACCCCGTTGAACTCCAGGCTCGGAAACCGCGCCAGAAGTTGCACGGCACGCCAGGGGGCTTGGAATATCGTTGTGTGATGTGTTTCGGGATGGAGCGAAACCGAGTATTTTACTGATGCTTGAAGAACGGCACTGATCAATCCGGCGGCTTCATCGTCGCTCTCCTTGCCCCACCCAACATGGAGCGTGAGGCACTCCAGCCCCTCTTCGCGCGCTTCCTTCGCAATCGGCCCGGCCTCGCCCGGCGTGTTCACGCGGCTGCTGCCGCAAACGGCAAGCCCCAACGCTAGCGCTGTATCTCTCAGTGGGCGATCGAGCGGCTTGCCAAATTGAACGCCGTCATAACCGGCATGGCGAACCGCCTGCAAAGCCTCGGGTCCCAATTGCGTCATGCTCCCGAGCGCCCCGAGATTCATAAAACATCGCAGGCGCCGTGCTGCCGCGACGTTGGTATCTTCGCTAGTTTTTGTCATTGCTAAAACTCATCGTATGCTATCTGCCTCGACGGCACGCCGATCGACGCCAGCATCCGGTTGCATGCTTTGATCATCATGGGCGGGCCGCAGAGATAATACTCGATTGCCTGCGGGTTCGGGTGTCTGCGTAAATGCTCATCGAAAACGACGTCGTGAATAAAGCCGGTGTGCCCAGTCCAGCCTTCTTCCGCGAGTGGAGCGGAAAGCGCGAGATGGAAGGAGAAGTTCGGACTCCGCTTTTCGAGGGCGCGGAAGTAATCATGGTAAAAGATTTCCTGGCGCGAGCGAGCGCCATACCAGTAACTAATTCGGCGCGCGCTGCCTTCCGCTTCAAGCAGGTGAGAGAGATGCGCTCGCAGTGGAGCCATCCCTGCGCCACCGCCGATGTAGACCATCTCATGCCAGGTCGGCTTGATATGAAAGTCGCCAAATGGGCCTATGGCCGAGACACGGTCTCCGGGTTTGAGGCTGAAGACGTAGCTGGAGCCAGCTCCTGGCGCGCAGTCCTGGCCGGGCGGCGGTGTGGCAATCCTGACATTGAATCGTAGACAGCCCTCGCGGCGCGGATCGCCGGCAAGCGAATAGTTGTTGCGGCGGGCGGACTTTGGGTTCCGCGCGACCAGGTCGAAGACGTGCTGGTTTCTCCAAACGTTTGCGAACGGTTCAGAGATATCGAAATCGCGGAAATGTATCTCCTCATAGGCGGGGATATTGAGCTGGAGATAGTCGCCCGGGATAAACGGAATCACGATAGAGTCAAGCGGCTCGAGAATCAGCTCTTTAATGAAAGTGGCAATGTTCCGGTTACTGACCACGCGGAGCCGCAGCGTAACCTGCTCCCGCGATCCCGCTCCGCCGGGCCGGCTCACGTCCACAAAGATGCGCCCTTCACGCTCGGCGACCGGATAGGTCGCCAGGCCGCGGCAGATGGGCGTGCGCGCCGGCGAGCCGTCAATAAGATGAAAGCGGCCGTTGTGCTTGGGGCATTCGATCATGCCGTCCTTCACCAGGCCGTCTGCGAGGTGAGTATTGCCATGTGTGCACAAACCGTCTGTCGCGTATAGCTTCCCCCCTTCGCTGCGATAGATCGCATAGGTTTTCTCCGCGGCTGACATGCGACCCAGGCAGTGCATCGCGATGGCGCGAAAATGCGATACATAGACGCGCAGACCGAAAAAACTCATCCCGATGGCCTTCACGTCCGGCGGTCGAGGAACGGCGATTTCGGGATCGCGGCCTACGATGATGGTGTCGCTGTGATGCCGGTTATGGCTCCAGCGCCAGATGACGGA
>JBOGMA010000161.1:0-3291 GCA_050746465.1 Acidobacteriaceae bacterium | reverse complement strand
GTACTTCTCCGCCGCCTTTTGATTCACCAAGTCCAGCGGCTTGCCCTTGTTGTCCGTGTATTTCTTCAGCACCCACGACTTCACCTGCGCGCCGTGATTCGTGAACGTAATGCGGTACAGCTCGTTCTCCACCACCGTGGTGCTTTCGGTTTTGCCGACAACATCGCTGACCTTCGGCGCGGCCGGTTTCGGCCTCTGCGTCCCGGTGTGCTGCGTGGCCTTCGCCGGAGCCGTCGTCGTCGCGGGCAAGGTCTGCTGCGGTGCATTCTTCGCCGTCTCCGTCTGCTGATGCGGAGTCGCCGGCTGCTGCGGGGCCTTCTTCTCCCGGAAATACTGCATTCCGAAAAGAATCACGATGAATAGCGCGGTAAACATCAGGACCGTCTTTGAGTCCTGGCCGCCTCCGCCCCCGCCTTGCTGATTGGGATTTTTTATCTCTGCCAAAAAAGGTTTCCTGTTCCTGCGTTCTCAAAAAAAGGTTCGTCTGTCTCTATCGTAATGTGTGCGGCCCAAGCACGGGAGAATCATGTGTATGCCGGCGGGGATTCAACGGAACCGGATCAAAACCGCCTTTGCACAAGGGCTGGCAGCGCAGCAGGCGCCAAACCGCCATCAACCCGCCTCGCGCAAATCCGTATTCGCTGACCGCAATCGCCGCATACTCCGAGCACGTCGGCTGAAAGCGACACGCCCCCGTCGTCCCCGCCACGGCGTGCAGAGCGGGTGAAATCGCGTATTTGTAGACGCGATACAGCGCTGTGATCGTTCGCTCCCGCGCGCTCATGCCCGGACTCCTCGACCATGCGCCTTTTCTGCCTGCGCCGAAATTGACGAAAACACCTTCCGCACTTCCCGCTCCAGCTTCGCGAACTCGATGTCCAGTACCAGCTTGCGCGGATGCAACACCACGTCTGCAAATCGCGGTAACAGGCCCAGATTCATTCTTGCAGCTTCACGCATGCGTCGCTTGATGCGGTTCCGCTCAACAGCCTTCCCCAGCACACGCCCAGCCGTCAGGCCCACACGTGGCCCGCTGTAGACGGGAGTCAGCTCACCTTCGGCCCGCAGCCTGAAGAAATAAGTCATCGACGGCGAAAACTGCTTACGGCTGGCCTGGTAAACCCGTTGATAGTCATCGTGCTTGCGAAGCCGCGCGGAGGGCCAGTCGAGCTGCGGATTGAGTGCTCCGTCAGCCATATCGTTTTCGCGTGCAGTCCGCTTCTCGTGCGTAGCGCTCAATGCGCGCCTGTCGCAAACTGCGGCGGCGGAGATTGCCTGATTGCCGCCGCTCATAGAAGCAAAACTCGATTCGGAGTTGGAATTCGAAGGCACAAGACGCGCCCCAGGGCTGGAAAATCCTAGTCGCGATATCCTGCGCTCACGGCCACGCGCTTGCGGCCCTTGGCGCGACGGCGAGAGAGAACGGCAGCGCCGCTCTTGGTCTTCATCCGGGTGCGAAAGCCGTGAACTTTGGACCGGTGGCGGCGATTAGGTTGAAACGTGCGCTTGGGCATGGAACTGCGCTCCTGAATTTTTATCTTGTGAAAATTGATTGTCCGGTAGACACAGAAAAGAATGCCACTTCCAGACCAAGTCCAAGTATATCGTAATCTTCGTTGGAGCCGCAATAAATCAGCCCGGGGACCATTTTTTCACAGTCTTTGGTGCAACTCATCTGACAAAAAAAAAATGGTGAAGAAACCACTCTCGAACTCACCTCCGATTGTGCTAGTATCGGCAACGTTCAGTAGAGAAATTCCTGACGCCTCGCGGCCGTCAAGCAATGGATCGATGTCCCGGGTCTGATTCCGTCCGGAACACCTTCACAGGCCAACCCGAATATCTCAGCGCTTCCCGCACTCCGGGCAGGCGTAGCTCGGGTATTTGGATTTCGCCGCGATGCGCCAGCAAGGAAGCCGCATGTCTTTCGTCGCAACCTCCGCCACCGTGCTCAACCCCTGGGTGCGAATCCTCGGCGCTTTGGAAAAGAAGATCAACCGCCAGTCGTTCGATACATGGCTCAAGCCCACGCGCTTCAGTCACATAAAAGAACGCATGCTGTACGTGCGTATTCCGACGCCCGAGTTCCAGCACATCGGTGAGCGCTACACGGATCTGATTCAGGAGGCCATCGACAATCTCCGGCTTGAATTCGACGACGTAACTTTCATCACGCCGGAAGAGGACCCCACGCTGGCTCGGGTCCGCGAAGATGGAGGGTTCGCACCCGTCCCCACGCATGCTCCCAATGCTCCGGCAAACGGCGGGCGCGCCATCAATGGCCGCCCCGCGCAGCTTCCCGGCCCGCAGCAGGCGCGCTTCGACTGGTCAACCGCTGCGCAACTCAATCCGCGCTACACCTTCGACGCATTCGTCATCGGCTCCGGAAACCAGTTCGCGCGCGCCGCTGCGGAAGCGGTCGCC
The DNA here is from genome assembly GCA_050746465.1 of Acidobacteriaceae bacterium. Taxonomy (GTDB): domain Bacteria; phylum Acidobacteriota; class Terriglobia; order Terriglobales; family Acidobacteriaceae; genus Silvibacterium. Next base: position 867 of record JBOGMA010000161.1, on the reverse strand, counting down.
GAACGGCCTTCTAAGGCTTACAACCCGCTGTTTCTCTATGGCGGAGCGGGAATGGGCAAGACCCACCTGATGCAAGCCATCGGGCACGAAGTCAAGCGGCGCCAGCCGGAATTTTCCATCAGCTATGTTTCAGCGGAAAAGTTCACGAATGAATTGATCAACTCGGTCCGTACTGATCGCATGACCAGCTTTCGCGACAAGTTCCGCACCGTCGACCTGCTCCTCATCGACGACATTCAGTTCATCTCGCAAAAAGAGCGCACTCAGGAGGAGTTCTTTCACACCTTCAATGCGCTGCACGAGAATATGAAACAGATTGTCATCACTTCAGACCGTCCGCCCAAGGAATTGGCTGAAATCGAGGACCGCCTGCGCTCGCGCTTCGAGTGGGGACTGATTGCTGACATTCAGCCGCCCGACCTCGAAACCAAAGTTGCCATTCTCCAGAAAAAAGCCGAGAGCGAGCACGTTGTCATTCCCACCGATGTCGCCTTGTTCATCGCCTCAAACGTCCGCACCAACGTGCGCGAGCTTGAGGGTGCGCTTACGCGGCTCTTCGCCTGGTCCAGCCTCAACGGCGTCGAAATCACGCTGCCCACCGCGCAGCAGTGCCTCAAGCAGTTCATCGACACGCAGGTGCGCAAGATCACTATCGAAGCCATTCAGCGCGCCGTAGCCGAGCAGTTCGGCATGAGAGTGACGGAACTGAAGCAGAAGAACAACTCGCGCGCCGTCGTCGGGCCCCGCCAGATCGCCATGTATCTGGCCAAGCAGATGACCGAGGCCTCGCTCCCTGAAATCGGACGCCAGTTCGGCGGCAAGCACCACACCACCGTCATGCACTCCATCTCCAAAATCGACGAGCAG
>JBOGMA010000160.1:0-5558 GCA_050746465.1 Acidobacteriaceae bacterium | reverse complement strand
GTGAAATCTCCGTAAGAATAGACGATAGACAAGGAGGCATGATCAGCAACGATTCCCTGCCCCCGGGCTCCGGATTCCTCCAGGAGCTTCGCGGCTGTGGAGGGATCGAAACGGAAGTGCAGGGTCTGATCAGGAGCAACAATGGCCTGCAGGGAGTGGCTGCAGTCCAGGCGGGTACGTTCGGTGCGCAGAAAAAGGCCTGTGATAATGACGAGCGAAACAAGCATGCCACCAGTACCGGTTACGAGGAGGAATTTGCGTCCTTTGCGATCGACTAGCATAACGCCACCGATCGTCAGCAGGAACTTGATGCAGGTGTAGAGAACGTAGCCCCAGTGAGCGCCAATGTCGGAGAGACCGCTCTGCACCAGCAGGTTGGCGTCGTAGGCGGTGATGGAGTTAACGCCTGTGGCTGTATTGCAGAAGAGGATCGCGCACGAGAGCAGGAAGGGAACGACATATTTGCGCCGCAAGAGTGAGTCAGCGACGCGCTTGCCAATGGGGCGCAGCTTAGCGGCAGGGGAGAGCGCTAACGCTATCTCACCGAGCTCTACGTCTGCCTGCTCTCCGGAGCGCGAGTGGAGTAGAGCTGCTCGGGCGCGTTCGAGACGGCCCTTGCTATAGAGCCAGCGAGGAGATTCGGTGACGAAACAGCCACCGATCACAAAGAGTACACCTCCGGGGAGTGAGGTCCAGAAGATGCGCCGCCAGGCCTGGTCTTTAAGCAGGAAAATGGTCAGAGCGCTGGCCGTGTGCTCTGCTGCTTCAAGACGAAGGCTGTAGTAGATTCCCGCGAGAGCAGCAATGACGATGCCGAGAGTGAGGAACCACTGGAAAAACGCTGTGCCGCGGCCGCGGATCGAAGCGGGCAGACACTCGGCTAAATAGAGCGGCACGACCACGCCGATGATGCCACCGCTTATCCCCTGCAGGAGTCTGCCCGCGATGAGGAAGGTGAATCCGTGGGAAAGCGCAATGATAGGAATGCTGAGGCTGAAAGTGACGCCACTGGCGATCATCATCGACCGGCGGCCGAACCAGTCGCACAGCAGACCGGCAAATAGCGTAGAGAAGACACTTCCCAGCAACACCGCGGCAACAACGGCGGAAAGCTGCTCCGCAGTGAGGCCGGAAGTGGCTTCGAGATACGGCAGTGCTCCGCCGATGATGCCCAGGTCGATTCCGTACAGCAGACCGCCGAGGCCAGCGACAATCAGAAGATAATGGCTATAGCGCCTGCGCTTGAGCTCCTCTCTCCCGGGCGCATGACCGTTCGATGCGCCGGCGGGACGTCCCCCGTTGAAGAGTGACCGGAGAGAAATTCTGAGTTGCTTTCCGGACATCACTGTTCCATGCCGCGAACCAGTATCTTGCGAATCTGCAGATCTTGTTCGCCGGGGTGCCACTCGAACTGGATCAGATCAGCCGGGGCACCGACACACAGGCGACCTCGACCGCCGACGAAGCGGCCCGGATTTTCTGTAGCCATCCGAACGGCTTGGCCCAGTGAGAAGCCGGGCAGGCGGGCAACATTGGCGACTCCGTTTTTGAGAGGAAGTGCGGCACCGGCCAGAGTCCTGGTCCCGGGTATTCCGATGCGCCCGTCCGGAGTTAACTCGACTTTCCCACCCACCGGAGTATCGTAGGTGCCGTAAGAAAGCCCACCGATTGCGACGAGATCGGAGACAAGCACGCTGCGATCTATGCCTTTGGCACGAAGCATGGAGGTGAGGGCATCAGGAGGGAGATGATGCCCATCCGCGATGAAGGTAGCGGTAAGGCGATCCTCGGCCAGTTGCGTCCAGAGCAGATTCGGATGCCGCAGCAACTCATTAGCCACGCCGTTACCGAGATGCGTGGAGAGCACCGCCCCTGCCTGGGTAGCGGCGCGGATGCGTTCCGGATCAGCATCGGTGTGACCCAGAGCTACAAGGATTCCTTTTCGAGCCACGCGGTCAATATAGTCAAGCGCGCCACTCCAGTGCGGAGACAGAGTGACCAATCCGACCAGTCCTCCACTTGCCGATTGCCAGCGCTCCAGTTCCGCGAAATCCGGCGGCCGCACATTGGCTTTGGGATGAGCGCCGCGTGGACCGTCGACGGGCGAGATATGCGGACCCTCCACATGGACGCAGGGGATGATATGAGCCGACAAGGGAGAGATGCGGCGGGCTTCCGCAACGGCGCGAAGTGCGTTCAGGAGCCGCTCTTCGCTAGCGGTGATAAGGGTGGGCAAATAAGTGGTGACACCAACAGATACCAGCCGCTCGGTGAGCGCGATCACCGCTTCTGGTTCGAGCGACTCGGCATTCAGGTCGTATCCGCGGTAGCCATTGACCTGCAGATCGATGAACCCTGGCGACAACCAGGGCACTTCCCCGGAGCGTGCACGACCGATCGCCCGGATCAAGCCATTTTCGATGGTGACGTCCAGGATCTCGCCGGTTGCAGGATCCCGACCTTGGATTGACTGCCGATTCACCAAGCCTCCCACCTGCTGCTACTCTCCCGATTCCCTGTTTTTTCCGAGACGCTTTTCTGAAGCACGATAAGGCTTTTCCTCATTGCGATGGTCAGAGTAACAGCCAAGATGATTAGCATTGCAACTTTTCCCGACCATCAGAAATTTATCTCATGCATGGTTCAGATAACGCAAGCCTCGATTGGAGCCATAACTGGCATGTATGGCGTAAGTTGACTGTTGGCATCGTCGAAATCTGTCAGCTTGTTGCTGCTTCAATGCGGTGGCTCCAAGTGTCAGGCGTGCCCGCGCGTCACAATTTTTCTTGACCGTTGGGAATATTTTCTCTATCGTAGGTGTCAAAGAGGCTAAGATCATGCAATTCGGACTCTCAATGTCCACGATTTTGAGCCCCATTCGTCCGGGTATTGCAATTCGTTACACCCCGGTAGCTGCCAGCTAAGTTTAGCAATGAGTGCGACGAGGAGCATATGTCCAGAAAACGCAAAGTGGGGCTGCGGGAAATAGCGGAAGCCGCTCATGTGAGTATGGCAACAGCTTCCCGAGTGCTGAACGGGAACTGGCGAGTTGACGGAAATATCCAGAAAGCGGTTAAGGCCGAAGCCAAAAAACTGGGCTTCGATCTCTCAAAACGATACAAGAATAAGACACTGGCGTTCCTATTGAGTAATCGGGAGATGCTGCATGTCTTTCATTCGCGTATTCTGAGCGGCGCAGAAGCGCAGTGCACGGCGCGCGGTTGGGATATGGTTTTCCTTTCGTGTCGCTATTCGCAGCATACGCCATGGAACGACTTGCATCTGCCGCAAATCATCGGGCGCTCGGACTTGATTCGGGGTGTAATCCTGGCCGGAACCAACTCCACCAATCTTCTGGAGTTGCTGCGGCACAAAGGGATCACGTTCAGCGTTCTGGGTAACAATGTAATCGGCGAAGGTGCGCAGTTGGAGGAGTGTGACGCCGTGTATGCCGATGATATTCAGGGTGGGCTGGATGCAACACAGCACCTGTTACGTCTTGGACACCGCCACATCTGGTTCGTAGGAAATAGCCGTCTGCCGTGGTTCGCGCGTTTTCTCGATGGCTATCGGCGCGCAATGTCCGAAGCGGGAGAGCCTGCACGGGAGAACAGCATCGACTCAGAAGATGATGCGGAATGCGGATATCTCGGAACCAAGTCATTGTTGGCGCGCAGCGAGGAAGTCACAGCGATTGTTGCCGGCAATGATCAGATCGCCGGAGGAGTTTATAAAGCGCTGCGAGACAAAGGACTATCGGTTCCAAACGACATCTCAGTAGTAGGCTGCGATGATACGGTGGGAACCTGGTTATATCCGGCGCTCAGCACCACGCGCGAATTCCCGGAGTTTCTCGGTAAGAACCTGGTGGAAACGGTCCTGAGGCGCATTGAAGATCCGGACCAGACGCCGCAGCGGATCACGGTTCCCACCGAATTCATTCGCAGAGATTCTTGTGGGCGTCCTTTCGAGCCCCAAAAAACGTTATTGCAAGGAGCGCTGCACAGCAGTCCGGTTGCCTGATCGAGCCGAGCCTAATTTCATTTTCACCATTCATTCCGACGCATGCCTGTTCACAGGCATACGAGTGCCCATTTTCTGTTGTTCATTATAGGGAGTCATTTATGTTGATTCGTGCGTTAAAGGCGGGAACTCTAAAGCTGGAGGTTCATGATACGGAAGCAGCCGCAGGTGAGGCGGCAGCCCGCGCTGCTGTCGAGGCAATCCGTCAAGCCAATGGAACCGGCGAGCTCGGCATAGTTTTTGCAACCGGGAACTCGCAGTTAGAAACCCTGCGCACGCTCACATCCATGGGGGATATTCCCTGGCCGAAGATCACGGGATTTCATATGGATGAATACGTTGGCATCTCCGACCTGCATCCGGCATCATTTCGCCGCTATTTACGGACAAAGCTGACGGAGCGTGTACCCATCGGCAAGTTTTACGAGATCAACGGCAGCGCCGCGGATCTAGTCGAAGTTCAGCGAGAATATTCGCGGTTGCTGTCAGCGGTCAATCCGCAGATCTGCCTGCTAGGTATTGGGGAAAATGGACATCTGGCTTTCAATGATCCACACGAGGCAAATTTTTCTGATCCTGAAGTGATCCGGATCGTTGATCTTGACGTTGCCTGCCGGCAGCAGCAGGTAAATGAGAGATGGTTTGAGACGCTGGCCGACGTTCCAAAGCAGGCTGTCACCCTGACGATCCCGACGCTCTTGAGGATTCCAAAGCTGATTGTCTCGGTTCCCGGCAAGCGCAAGGCACAGAGCGTCCGGCGAACATTTGATCACCCTATCTCTACAACCTGCCCTTCCACAGTTCTACGCACACATCCGGATGCGACAGTGTATCTCGATTGTGAGTCGGCAGCTGAGTTGGCGGTGTCCGTCTAACTTTATCGAGTTCTCTCGCCTGAATGCCACGTTCTACAAACACAATTGTCCGCGCCTTGGGACGGGCCCCTTGCAAAATCCACCAAAAAGTTGGCATCCGGGATCCGTAACGGAACCTGAACGCCAATTTTCATTCAACGTGGCAAAAATGGAACTGACTCCCGTAAAGAGCAATCAGTCCCTTACATTTGCACGGAGTTGTTCATCAAAGTAATCTCCGGCACATTTCCGCCGCACTCCACGCTCACGCTGCCGCCCTTCAACTCCGCGCCTTTGGGCAGAGCCAGTTTCACCACCGCCGTTTTCGGCACGAGATCGACTGGGGCCTTCAATGCGGGTACGTCAGCTGTTGTCAGCGTTTTTCAGTTACGGTTTCTCACGACGACCTTTGACGCTGGCGCATCGATGGAGCCGACACTGTGTACCTTCACCGTCATAGTGTTTCCTGTGACCTTCACGTCTTCCGGATCGATGCCCAAATCGGGGCGCGACCAGTAAGGCACGCTTTTGGATTTAAGCGTTAGTTCGATGACCGTCGTCGTGCGAGGCGGGAACGTAACTTCGATGCTCTTACTGCGCTCAAATGCTACGGTCTTCGTCTCCGCGTTCTCAACGGGCGCATTGGCTGGCGGTGGCGCCAGGCCGATGCTGGCCTGTGTG
>JBOGMA010000159.1:0-2696 GCA_050746465.1 Acidobacteriaceae bacterium | reverse complement strand
GTGCCGCTCTCCTATCACGGGATGACAGGTTGGGCGTTCTGGGCGAATACCGATCTCGGCAACACAACGAAGGAGTTTTATGCCCGCGGTCGTTTTATGGGATTCTATCCTTCCCTGCGGCGCACCTGCTGCTTCGCCGCAATGGTCGCGCCGCGCGGCGGCACGGACGACTTCGCGACACGGCGGCAACGACTCGAACACACCTTTTCCGATTTTCCCAGCGAAGCGGTGGCCGCTCTCAAGTCCAGCAGCGACGCAGCGATTTGGCACGACGATTTTCTCGATGTGCGGCTCAAACGCTGGAGTTCCAACCGGGTAGCGCTCGTCGGCGATGCCGCGCATGCCGTCCTGCCTACGGCCGGCGTTGGAGCATCCATGGCGATGGAGTCGGCATTTGTGCTTGCCGACGAATTATCGCGCGCCTCTTCGAAGAATGTCTCCACGGCGCTTTGCCGTTATGAGTCGCGCAGACGCAGACGCGTGGATCGCGTGCAGAAGCAGTCGCGGCAAATGGGCTGGATGATTCGAGTCGATAACCGGGTAACTACCTATGCCCGGGATACCTTGTTCCGGCTCGTCCCTCCGAAAGTCTTCTTGGCGACGTTTAAACCCCTCCTCTACTCGGACATTTAGATGCCGTATAGCGAGACTGGTAGCGATCTTCGGATGAAGCGCCTCTGCTTCAGTCGCGGATCAGGACCGAGGACAGAACTCCGAGGCGGTGCTCGCGGAGGTTGCGGGCCAGATTGGCGGCCATCGCCTGGAAATCCGCCCCCCTCACGACACCAAGGTTCAGTCCACGCGGCGGCGGTCCGGCGATGGCTGCGTTGAGCCATTCGAGTGCGGTCTGGGTGTCGTTGCGCCACAGGACTGCCTTAAATCCGGCTTGTTCAAGCGCCGTGCGGGTCTGGTCTCCGCTGAACAGGAAGCTGGTCGAGACGTCTTGCGCCCAGGGAACGGGGTAGATGACATTGCCGTCGCGAAGTACCAGATCGTAGGTGGCGAACCGGCCGCCGGGCGCGAGAATGCGACGCACCGCAGCATAGAGGGCTGGGCGGTCCTCGATGTTCATCGCCACGTGCTGCAGGAACACAGCATCGAAGCACGAGTCCTCGAAAGGCAGATGGAGGGCGTCGCCGACCTGGAACGTAACACGGCTGGACAGCCCGCAGCGCGCCGTCAGATAAGTGGCCGTATCGACGAAGCCGGAGCTCAGGTCGACGCCGGTCACCTTGCAGCCGAAGGTAGCAGCGAGATAGCGTGCCGCGCCACCGATGCCGCAGCCGAGATCCAAGACACGCGCCGACGGCTCAAGCCCGGCGGAGTTGGCCAATTCGGCAGTGGCGAGGATGCCTCGAATATGGAACTGGTCGAGCGGAGCGAGCTGAGCGACGGTCAGCGTCTGATCATCGGGAGCGACAGTCGCAAGGGCTGATTTGATGCGGTCGGTGAGGCTTGCCGCGCTATAGTGTTCGCGCACCCTGGCAGTGGTCTCGGTCATAACGTTTCTCCGGCAAAGATCGTTCATTGGGCGACCTAATCCGAACTAGGATGCGGAAGCATTGCCGGCGAGCACGCGAGCCGCCTTGGGCTGAGGACGCACCAGCCAATAGAGTGCGACCGCGTGCGTGATCATCAGCATGGGCACGTAGATGATCGGGATTACATAGGTGGCGCCCAACTGCCCTGCCAGCGCAGGCAGGTTGACTTGAGTGGCGTGGTAGTAGTCGAGGATGAGGTCGGTCGCCCCCACTACATTGAAGGCGGCGACGAAAAACCAGAAGAGCGGACGTATGCTTGCCGTAAGAAGCGCCAAGATGGCCAGCACCCCGGTTGCGAAGTCGCCGTAAGCAGCGAATGTCGCGAAGCCGGCAGGCAGATTGGGCCCGACGACGCCGGGAAGGATAAAGACAAGCCCGAAGAAGCGGAAGCTGTGTAGAGTGGCGATGGCGCGCTGCGCTTCGAACCGTTCCATCGACTTAAGCTTGGGTAGGACGTACCTGCTGAAGAAGAGCAGACACGCAACGTAACCTAAAACGAGTTGGATTTGGAAGAGGGTTTCCGGTAACATGTTGTTCTCCTGTTAGATTTCCTTTGAACCCGGCCGAGAGGCGGCTTCATGAACCGCGATGTCGAAGAATTTGGCATTCGCTCGAAAGAACTCTTCCAGCGTTTGCGGGTTCCGGCCCGTGACCACACGAATCGCATCGGTAGGCTGGTAGTACCTCCCACCTTTCCGGAAGGATTGCCAGAGATGGCTCAGATGATCGAGGGCGTGCGGATTGATCCGCTCCTTCACTGCCTCAGCCCACTGCTCATCCGTTATGGAGACATAGCGAATCGGCCGCCCCACCGCGCGACCAAGAGTTTCAACGATTTCCCGCACTGTCGGAGTCTCGGCCACCAGAGGGTATACAACCTGCGGCGGTGCGCTGGGGCTAGCCAGGAGAATCGCCGCTACGCGGGATACGTCTTCCGCGCCGGCGAGCGGAAGAACAGCTTCGCCATCGCCCCATGGTAGGAAGACCGCATTTTGCTCGGCCACGCTCCGGCTGGCAAGAGCGCGTAGGTTTTCGTAATAAGGCGGCGTCTGAAGATGAACAGCCCCAACCTGCGCCCAGTCGAAGATGCGATCGGCCAGCCGATGCTGCAAGTTTCGGAAGGAGGGAGCACGCCGGAGATCGCGAAAGTCGGGA
>JBOGMA010000158.1:0-15284 GCA_050746465.1 Acidobacteriaceae bacterium | reverse complement strand
GGCTTCAGTGCGATTGTGTTCGATATGGCAAGCATCGCACCGGAGCATGCTTCTCGTGTTCCGCTGGCAACATGGTTCCGATACCGCGCGGCGGCAGAGCGGACGCAAGCTGTTTTCCTTCTTCTTACACAGCATCCGTGCGCCAAGAGCAGTGGCGAGTTGCTGCTGCGGTTCCTGCCGGGCGAGGCGCGCGATGACGAAGCGACGGTATTCACGGGGATCAAACACTGCCTCGAGGTTGAGCGTAGACGCTTCACGCAGGAACCCACAAACGTAGTTCCTCTGCGCAAATCACCGCAGAGGGTGAATGCCGCGCGCTGGAAAAGCCAAACCATCTGGGCAGGCGCGCGATGAGAGAGCAGTCTGAAATCTACGCCTGCCTTTATGTAAAGGATTTTCCGACGCAGGCATTGCTTCGTCTGAGGCCAGAGCTGCGGAACAAACCATGCGTAGTCATGGAGGGCGAGCCGCCTCGCGAGGAGGTCTGCTCTCTTACGCGTAAAGCGCACGGGCTCGGTTTGGCGCGCGGCATGACGCGCGTAGAAGTAGACACCTTTCCCGAGGTCACCGTACTCGAACGATCTTTGAAAGAGGAGGCTGGGGCAAGGGAGATTCTGCTCGAGTGCGCCGGGTGCTATTCGCCGCGCGTCGAGGATTCGAGCGATGGCCTCTCATTTTTGTGCGTGCTCGACATTGCGGGAACGACAGCGTTAATCGGTTCGCCGGAGACGCTGGCGCGGAATCTTCTCGCTCGTATTAGCGCGCTGGGGATCACCGCGTGCGTCGCAGTGAGCAGCAATTTCCATGCGGCCATTGCTGTTGCCAAGGGGCCGCTACCGTTGTCGGTACGGGTAATCCCACCAGGCGAAGAGAGCACCGCACTGGCAGCGTTGCCGCTCACGGTCCTGGATCTTACCGAAGAACAGGCGGAGATCTTTGCGCTTTGGGGAATTGGCACATTAGGGATGCTGGCCGCGTTGCCCGAAAAAGAATTGATTTCCCGCGTGGGTCAGACCGGCAAGCGGCTTCGCCAGATGGCCCGCGGAGAGGCCCCGCATCTGTTTCAACCGATCGAGCCCGCCTTCACGCTGCGAGAGCGCATGGAGCTGGACTCGCCTGTCGAAGTCCTTGATGCGCTGATGTTCGTGGCGAACCTGATGCTGGAGCAGTTGGTTCTCCGGGCTATGGCGCGCGCTCTGTCGCTTGCCTCAGTCACGATCGCGCTCACTCTCGAAGGCGACGCAATCCACACCCGAACAATCCGGCCCGCATTACCGACGAATGACCGGCAGCTCTGGCTCAAGCTGCTGCATCTCGACCTCGAAGCCCATCCACCGCAAGCTGCGATCCTGGCTGTCGAGCTCAACGCCGACCCGGGAAACACCAGCCAGGTGCAGCTCGGGCTTTTCTCTCCTCAGTTGCCGGAGCCGTCACGTCTCGACGTCACGCTCGCGCGTATTCGCACCATTGTCGGCGACGAGAATGTAGGCCGTGCCGTCCTTACGGACACACACCGGCTTGATGGTTTCCGCATGGAACCGTTCAGCATCTCTTCGACAGAGTCCTCGGGTATCGCATTCGCTCCGCCGCGCCCGGCTATGCGGCGGTTGCGTCCGGCAGAGGCGGTATCCGTGACGTTACAGGGCGAACGTCCCAAGGCATTCACCCTTCGCGAGCAGCGTTATTCCGTGGAGCGCGCCTATGGTCCGTGGCTGATGAGCGGCGAATGGTGGACCTCAACGCGATGGGGATGCGAGCAGTGGGACCTGGCGGCCCGCACTTACGATGGCGCCACGCTCTGTGTCTGCCTGATCCGTGACCTGCTGCGGAATCAATGGCAGATGGTGGGGCTGTATGACTGAGTACATCGAGCTACACGCCGCCAGCGCTTTCAGCTTCCTTCAGGCAGCATCCCAGCCGGAGAGCCTGATCGAACGCGCCGTCGAGTTGGAAATGCCGGCGATGGCGCTGCTCGACCACAACGGCATCTATGGTTCGGCCCGATTCCATACCAGCGCGCAACGCAACGACATTCATGCCCACATCGGAGCGGAGATTTCTGTGTCCGGCTTTGGTGCGCGCCTGACGCCACCGGCATGGCTGCCACACCAACACAAGAGCGAACCCGCACGAGTTCCGTTGCTTTGTGAATCGCGTCAGGGATACCAGAACCTTTGCCAACTGATTACGAAGTTCAAGATGCGCGAGGCTACGAAAGGGGAGGGTGCGGCAACTGTCGACGATTTAAGCGAGTATGCGTCCGGTCTCATCTGCATGACCGGAGGCGATGAGGGAGCGCTGACCGCGGCGCTCGCACAGGGCGGCGAAGCAGCAGCTCGCGAAACAGTCGAACGGCTCATGCGCATCTTTGGCTGCGGAAATGTCTATGTCGAATTGCAGCGCCACCAGGAACGTGAGGAGGAATGGCGCAATCAGGCCGCGATCCGTATCGCACGCTCTCTCAACCTGCCGGTGATCGCCACCAATGGTGTCCGTTATGCAACGGCATACGACCGCGAGGTTCAGGATTTATTTACGGCCATTCGCAGCCATGTCGAACTGGACCAGGCAGGACGCCTTCTCGCCGTCAACAGTCAACGGCACCTGCGAACGGCGCGCGAGATGGCAGCGCTATTTCGTGATGTGCCTGGGGCGATTGAGAACACCGTCAGCCTCTCCTCGCGGCTGGGCTTTAAACTCAACGATCTCGGCTACGAGTTTCCGCGTTATCCCGTGCCCGATGGAGAAACAATGGACAGCTTTCTCCGTAAGCGCGTTGAGGAAGGTGTCGTGCGGCGCTACGATCCCAAGAACGATCGTGATCTGATGGAAAGGGCCAAGAAGCAGGCAGAACGCGAGCTGGCGCTGATTAGCAAGCTGGGATTCGCCGGATACTTTCTCATTGTCTGGGACATCATTCGCTTCTGCCGGCAACACGACATTCTGGTCCAGGGGAGAGGCAGCGCGGCCAATTCCGTGGTCTGCTACTGCCTCGAAATCACGGCCATCGATCCCATTGGAATGGACCTGCTCTTCGAGCGGTTCCTTTCCGAGAGCCGCAATGAATGGCCGGACATCGACCTTGATCTTCCCTCGGAAGAAAAACGCGAGCAGGCCATTCAGTATGTCTACCAGCGCTACGGCGAACTCGGTGCAGCCATGACTGCGAACGTCATCACCTACCGCGACAAGTCCGCGGCCCGCGAGACGGGCAAGGCGCTGGGTTTCGACGAGGACACCCTGGGCCGGCTGTCGAGCCTCGTAGGGCAATGGGAATGGCGTGGCAAGACCGACACGATGGCCCACACCTTCCACCATGCGGGTTTCGATATCCGCCACCCGCGTATCGCCAAGTATATTGAGCTATCGATGCGGATCCGGGATTTGCCGCGCCACCTGGGACAGCATAGCGGCGGCATGGTGATCTGCCAGGGACAGCTCAACCACGTTGTGCCGCTGGAGCGTGCTTCGATGCCCGGACGCACCGTGGTGCAGTGGGACAAGGAAGACTGCGCCGATCTCGGCATCATCAAAGTAGACCTGCTTGGCCTGGGTATGATGGCCGTTCTTCATGACTGCCTGGAACTCATCCCCGCGCACTATGGCCACAAAGTTGACCTTGCACGCCTGCCGCAGGAGGATGAGGTTTACCGCGTTCTCCAGAAGGCGGATACGGTCGGGATGTTCCAGATTGAGAGCCGCGCGCAGATGGCCTCGCTGCCGCGCAACAACCCTACGCGGTTCTATGATCTCGTTGTCCAGGTCGCCATCATTCGGCCCGGCCCTATCGTCGGACAGATGATGCATCCTTATATGCGGCGGCGCCAGGGGAAAGAAGCCGTGAGCTACCCTCACCCTTCGTTGAAACCTGTTCTGGAGCGGACGTTGGGCGTGCCGCTCTTTCAGGAGCAACTGCTTCGGATTGCCATGACGGTGGCCGACTTCTCTGGCGCGGAGGCCGACGAGCTGCGCCGTGCCGTGGGAATGCGCCGTTCCTGGGAGCGCATGAAGAATCTTGAAGGCAAGCTGCGCGCCGGCATGACCAGAAAAGGTATCGACGTGAAGACCCAGGACACTATCGTCCAGCACATCAGCTCGTTTGCTCTGTACGGCTTCCCCGAATCCCACGCGGCCAGTTTTGCCTTGATCGCCTATGCCTCCGCGTACTTCAAGGTGAAGTACCTCGCAGCATTCACCGCGGCGATTCTCAATAATCAGCCGATGGGCTTTTACAGCTCTGCAGTCCTGGTCAAGGACGCGCAGCGGCATGGCCTGCGCGTGAAACCCATTGATGTGCAGGTTTCGGAATGGCCCTGTACCCTCGAACATGAGAGCGACGGTTCGCTTTCGCTGCGCATTGGACTCGGGTACGCGAAGAGCCTGAGAAAGCAGTCCGCAGAGGCACTGATATCGGCGCGCCGGCACGACGGCCCCTTTCGCTCTGCGGAAGATCTCGCACGCCGTGTTCCGTCCTTGAATCGGAGAGAGCTGACGCGGCTCGCACAGATCGGCGCGCTGAACCAGCTCGACGCAATCGAGCATCGTCGCGATGCGCTCTGGCAGATCGAGCGCGCCGGGAAGCTCGAAGGACCTCTGCTCCGGCAGGACAGCGAATCGCTGGGCGAAGATTCCGATGCGCGGCCCCTGCAGCAGATGAGTATTGAGGAGCGTCTCGTCGCGGACTACGCGGGAACAGGGCTCACCGTTGGCAAGCACCCGATGCACTACCGCCGGGCAGAGCTACGCCGCGGCAATATCCTCTCCGCCGAGGAACTGCGAAGCTGCCGCGATGGAGAGTTTGTCCGGGTGGCGGGGTGCATTATCGCCAGGCAGAGGCCGGGAACTGCCAAGGGCTTCATTTTCATTTCGATGGAGGACGAGACTGGTATCGCCAACGTCATCGTCACGCCCGATCTCTACGACCGGGACCGGCTTGTGGTCACCCGCAGCAAGTTTCTGCTGGTCGAAGGCATGCTTCAGAACCAGGACAACGTGATCCATGTAAAGGCAATGCAACTGACTACTCTGTCTGACCGGGCCCTTGAAGTGCGGTCACATGATTTCCATTGAACTTGTTCAGCGCAGCACTTGGTCCACTACGCCAAAGCCAGCAGTCAGTGATCGCGGATATCCGCTCCAAGCGATTCAGGAGGACAGATGCTCCCTGATTTTAGCCAGCCGCTGCTTCGCAAATGGATAGTTGGGATTCATGTTGAGAATCCTCTGGTACTCCGCTTCGGCATCCTTGTAATAGCCCAGGCGCAGTTCGGCTTCGGCCAGGCAGTCTTCGTAATTGTCCATGCCGGAACTCGGTGGCAGGTGCCGGAGCGCCGTCCGAAACTCGTCAAGCGCCTTCTGAGTGTGGCCTTTTTGGAGGTCGATGTAACCCATGTAATAGAACTTGGTGCGCTGGTCGCCCGGCGAACCACGCTCCTGTGTCGGAATCTTGCGAAAGAGCGCTTTCTCCAGCCGCTCTTCTGTCTTCCAGTCATTGTGCTTGATTGCAATCACCAGCGATGTCCAGACCGCGTTGGGGTTGTTCTTGATTTCGAGCGCCGCGGTGCGTTCCGCATCCTGGATTCGGTTCATGGCCAGATACACGTTGGCCAGGTCGCCGTAACCCAGAGCGCGGGCGGTACTGGTATCGGCCACCGTCACATAGTCCTGGTATTGCTTCACGGCTTTGGCGTATTGCTGCGTCTGATAGTAGGCGTCACCCAAATGGATCATCGAGGGCTCGAATTGTGGATTGATTGCCAGCGCCGACTGGTAATGCGCGAATGCTGCCGGATAATTTCCTGACTGCTGATAGGCCATGCCGAGGCTGTCGTGCGCGTTGGGTTCATCGGGAGCCAGCGACAGGTAGCGCTGCTCTGCGGCAATCGCTTCCGGATAGCGGTGCAGGCTGAGCAGAACAAAGCCCAGCGTGTTGTTCAGGTTTTTGTCGTTGGGAGCGAAGCGCAACCCGCGCTCCAGCACGTTGACGGCCTGCTCCGGATGCTCCTCGGCGCGTAGCACGCGCGCAATTTGCCAATACGCTTCGGCGTCTTCGGGATAGCGCTGCGTGATTTGCCGCAGTGTGGTCAGCGCGGCTGCGAAATCACCCTCCGAAATCTGATACCACGAATTGATGTACAGCCGGTCCTTCGCGGAGAGATGCGCGGAGAGCTGCAGTGCCTTCTTCAGATATGGCTGGCCGCGATCGGGAGCGAAGTCCGACAGCGCGTAGGCATAGCCGATACGCGCATAGGCCATGGCGAAATCCGGATCGAGCGAAATGGATTGCTTGAGCAGCACCACCGCTTGCGCGTTCTCAAACTCCTGCACCTTTTCGACACCCAGCGAATAGTATTGATACGCTTCCAGATTTTTTGTGGTCGCTTCAGCCAAATTCGGCTTGGTCGCATCGCTCAGAGCCATGGCGCTCGCCAGCCGCGCGGCCAGTACGTCCACCTGGCTGAGTATGTTGCTGGAGTCTCCTACCACGCTGTGATCGGCGTAAATGATTTGTCCGTCGCGCGAGTCGTGCAGTTGAATATCGATGCGGAACTGGCCGGCGATGGAGGCAAAGCTGCCGGTCAGGTAATCGGTGGCACGCACCGCCTTGGCAATCCGCATCGCGTCATCGCTGGGCGGTTTTTGACTGGTTCCGTCCCTCAGCGACGCCAGTTCTTCGCGGCCCAGCACCTGCAGCTCGCCCGAGCGCGACATATCGGTAATCAGCATGTCGGTCAGACCCTGCTTCAGCCAGTCCTGGTTCTGATTGCCAGACTCGTTGTTGAAGTACATCACCACCAGGCTGCGCCTGGCCGTAAGTGGAGCCACAGACGTGCCGCCCGCCACCAGCCCCGAATACACTCTTGCCGCTCCCCAGCCGGCCAGCAGTACAGCGACGGCCAGTCCGATCCATAGCAGGAGCCTGCGTCCATGTGCGGAGCCCGGAAGGAAATGCTCCACCAGAGGGCTTTTGCTGGTCGTTGCCAGGGAAGCGGTTTCGAGGGCGTGTTGCGGGGCAGTCTTGCCGTTACCGTTGATCGCTTCAAAATGGACGGGTGGATGGTTCACCCGCACCGCTTCAACCGGCGCCACGAACTGGTAGCCGACCTTGGAGATGGTCCTTATATAGATAGGATTATGGCTGTCGTCTCCCAGCGCCTTGCGGATCTCCGCAATACATTGCGTCAGCGCGTTGTCGGTCACTGCCGCGTCGCGCCAGATTTCCGCGATCAGCTCTTCCTTCGGGACTACTCTCCCGGCGTGCTCCAGCAGATAGAGCAGCACATGGAAGGTCTGATAGCGCAAGACATGGTCTACCCCGCCGCGGCGAATACAACTTGCCGAGACATCGACATCCATTTGTTCGGCGTGATAGCCGTAACTGGCGGCGGTGCTCACTGGATCCTCCACAAGCAACCCGGTGGAAGGGGGGAACTACGGCGTTTGATGCGCCGGAAAAGAATCAGCCGTTCTCAAAAAGCCATCTTAAACGATTGCCTGCCGGAAGACCAAAGCAAGCATGCCTGCCTGCCGAATCCCTCATTTCACAACCATTTCAGAAAAATTTCATAACTTCTCACGACTTGTCAGGCGATAGGCTCCTAGACTTCGACTCACTAAAATCAGCGGGCTGAGGCAGCGATTCTGGCCCGCAAGTCTTTATTTGGAGAGGCAGTTATGGACAAAAGAATCATGCGGTGGCTCGTACTGGGAGCCTTTCTGCTCGCGATCTCGCTCATCAGCCGCCCAGCCCAGTCGCAGGATTTTCGCGCCGTTCTGACCGGCCAGGTAACTGACCCATCCGGGGCGGTCATTCCCAAAGCCAGCATCACGGTCACCAACGTCGCCTCCGGGACTAGCTATACCGGTGTCACAACCGATGCGGGCGTCTACTATATTCCGTACATTCTGCCCGGCAACTATCGGGTGATGGCGACCGCCAATGGGTTCAAGACCTCTGTGCAGGACAAGGTCACGCTGTTCGCCTCTCAGACCTTTAACCAGAACTTTGAGCTGGAGATTGGTTCCGTCTCGCAGAGAGTCGTGGTGAATACAGCTCCTGCCCAGCTTGAAACCTCCACCGGTTCCGGCGGCACCATTATCGGCCAGCGCGAATTGCAGAACGTGCCTACCAACGGCGGCCAGTCTTACATGCTCATCGGGACCACCCCCGGCAGCCAATTCACCCAGACGCAGTTCGGCCAGGGCGGATATTCAGGAACCCGCGGATGGGACACCAGCGCCTCCTACACGCTCGGCGGCGGCATCGTCGGCAACAATCAGTTCACTCTGAACGGAACTAACATCACCAGCCAGTTCAGCTACGACAACCATAGCGCGGGCGAATGGACGGTTTCGCCGAACATTGACAGCGTGCAGGAAGTGAACGTGATGACCAGCACGTATGACGCGCGCTACGGACGCACCAGCGGCGGCACCGTCAACGTGGTGGGACGCAGCGGGGGCAACAATTTCCACGGCTCAGCCCGCTATGCCTACGAAGGCTCGTTCATGAACGCCAACACTTATCAGAACAACCTTACCAGCACGCCCCGTCAGGGCATGGTGCAGAACCAGTTCTGGATCACCGCGGGCGGCCCGGTCATCAAAAACCGCCTCTTCTTCTTCTTCGGTTTCGAGGGTTACCGTCAGTCCATTGCGGGAACCACGCTGGAAAACCTCCCTCCAGCTTATTTGCGGCCCGGCTACAACGGCGACGATGGCGTGAACTTCGGGCTTGTCCAGACGATGGACCCGCAGGAGTTTCCCAACGGCATCGCCATTTTCCAGCCGGGCACAGCCTACTGCCTGGATGGCGGCCCGGCCACCGCCTGCAACAGTAACCACGTCGCCCAGCAGCCTTACCCTAACGACACCATTCCCGCAAGCCAGATCAACAGCACGGCCACGGCCATCCTCAAGAACATCCCGCTGCCCAACATTTCCGGCGCGGAAAACCTGGCTCGCGGCCCGAACTACATTGCGCAAACGCCGGATCTGTACAAGTACAACCAGCCGCAGATTCGTGTTGATTACAACCTGACCGACAAGACGAAGATGTACAGCTACTTCCTTTATTGGAAGGGCAACGAGACCCGGAACCAGAACGGACTGCCGGGAATCGCCGCCAACGGTAACATCAATCACATTCGCCAGAACTGGGTTGCCAGCCAGGACTTCACGCACGTTTTTTCGCCCACCCTGGTCGGCGACTTCAAATTCTCTTTTGACCGCTTCTACGAGTCGGCGCCCAGCGGCGATCTGACTTCGCAAACCGACCCCAGCACGCTCGGGCTTTCCATGCCACTGCCCAATACGACGGGCGCGAAGTATCTGCCTGAATTCACAGTGAACGACCAGTGGGGGACAGGCATCATTGCCGACAATCCGGCCGGCAACCATACCATTTTCGGCAACAACCTGAACAACGACGTCACGAACAACTACACGATCGATATCGACTTCACCAAGACCGCCGGTGCGCACAATCTAGAGTTTGGCGGCGAGCTGGACGAGTTCCAGTTCGGCGGCAAGCCGTATGGCGGCGGCCATCCGAATGGCGACTTCAGCTTTAACTCAGGCTGGACGCAATACAATCCGCACAACTCGAACTGCTACCCGTCGATTCCCGGCGCGGGCAATACCAATACCTGCAACTCGAACACGGCGAATGGTTCGGCACTGGCTTCCATGTATCTCGGTGACCCGAACGGTGGCGGCGTGGATTGGATTTACTCCATCATGGACGGCTACCCGGTCTTTGCCGGATATTTCCAGGACAACTGGCGCGTGAATCACCGGCTTACGCTGAACATCGGCATCCGGTATGACGTGCAGCGCGGCATGCGTGAGCGCTACAACCACCTCAACCGCGGGCTATGCCTCACCTGTATCAATCCGCTCACCAACGACCCGAACTACCAGGCCAATGTGGCCAACGCCGCAAACCAAGCCGCATGGACTGCTGCCGGCATTAATCCCGCCTCACTTCAACAGGTGCAGGGAGGGGTTCTTTTTGCGGGTTCACAAGGTCAGCCGCGCGACGCGTATGACACGGATTGGTCTAACGTCGGGCCGCGCTTCGGCTTCGCCTTCGTGGTGGACCCGAAAACCGTCATTCGCGGCGGTTACGGCGTGATGTACTCCTATGGGCTTGAGGGCGGCTCCAGCATCGGCGAGGCGCAGACCACCAACTTCACCTCAACGGTGGACGGCGGCAACACGCCGACAAATTCCTTTGCGTCCGGCGCGCCATTTGCATCCGGATTGCTGGTTCCCACCGGCGACTCGCAGGGCCTGCTGACTGACGTGGGCAACGGCACGATCGCGGTGGACTTTCCGCAGCGCAAGATTCCGATGGAGCAAATTGTTTCTTTCGGTTTGCAGCGGGCGTTGCCCGGCCACTTTGTCCTGGATGCGCGCTACTCCGGCAACTTCAGCAGCCGGCTGCGCACCTTCCTCTGGATCAACGGCACCGCAACGCTGGCTGCGACGAAGGCGGCGATTGCCAACCCGCAGATCTGGGATCAACAGGTGCCAAATCCATACTATGGTGCTGCGGGAATCTCCGGACCGGGACAATGCGGCACCGGCACAACGGTCCAAGCGATTGCGCTGGTGTTGCCACTCTCGCAATATTGCAATCCGGGCGGCGTTGGGCTGGTTGGCGAATACAATTCACCACAAGGGCGCAACTGGTATGACGGCCTTGAAGTCAAGCTCAATCGCCGCGTCTATGGCGAAGGTGGGCACGGCCTGAGCATGCAGCTCTCCTATACCTACTCCAAGACAATCAATGGCGACGGATACCAGAACGGCTGGCCCTATCAGGACGTCTTCCAGCAGCACTGGATTGCCGGAAGTGACCGTACCCATGTGCTCTCCGTCACCAGCGTCTGGAATCTGCCCGTCGGCACGGGCGGTTTCATTCTCTCGCATCCCAATCCGTTCATTGGACGGGTTGTGAACGGCTGGACGCTCAGCGGCGTGTTTAACGCGCAAAGCGGCGTGCCGGTCGGAGTGAACACCGGCTGGTATTACACATGTCCCAACCAGAGCTATCGTCCCGCCAATGGCACCTCTGTGGGCGACGGACACTGGTTCGGAAACGGAACGGACTGCTGGCAGGGCATTCCGGCATGGGGCTTATCGAATCTGCCGGGAACCACCACCCAGGTGCGTCAGCCGACCATCCCCAGCCTCGACCTGTCACTCCAGAAAACCACCCGCATCGCGGAGCACGTGAATTTCGATCTTCGCCTCGATGCTTTCAACGCCCTCAACTCCGTTCTCTTCGGCGGGCCTGATACCAATCCAGGCGATGGACCAGCGACCTTTAGCCCGACCTCCGGCTGGAGCGGCTTTGGAACCGTCGGCGCTACTCAACAGAACTTCCCTCGTGTTCTTCAAGTTGGCGGGAAGATCTCGTTCTAGCCCACGCCAGTCCGGGGCCTGTCCGCTCCGTTAAGCGGACAGGCCCCCCTTTTTTGATTAGGCTTGAGGGTGCCTCCCTCCATGCAGTGATGAACCGCCAACTTTCAGCGTTATTCGGTGAAGGAAAGAATGTTTAGACTTTCAGCTCTCTCGACCCTGCTCTCCTTTGTGCTGCTCCCTGCCGCTTTTGGGCAATCCGCGCAGCGGCCTGATCTTTCAAAGCAGCCAACGCTGTACGTGGTTGGCTATGCGCACCTCGATACCGAATGGCGGTGGGAGTATCCGCAGGTGATCGACGAATTCCTGCCCAACACCATGCATCGGAACTTCGACCTTTTCCAGAAGTACCCGCATTACATCTTCAACTTCAGCGGCGCCAACCGCTACCGCATGATGCGCGAATACTATCCGCAGGACTTCGCCCGCATTCAGCACTATGTGAACGAAGGCCAGTGGTTTCCCGCCGGTTCATCGATGGAAGAAGGTGACGTGAATGCGCCGAGCGCCGAGGCGATTCTGCGTCAGGTGCTCTATGGAAATGAGTGGTTTCGCAAAGAGTTCGGAAAGGCCAGCGAAGAATTTATGCTGCCCGACTGTTTCGGCTTTCCAGCATCGCTGCCGACCATTCTGGCGCACGCGGGTGTGAAGGGCTTCTCGACGCAGAAGCTTACGTGGGGATCCTCGGCCAACGTGGGCGGCCCGGACTCGATTGAGCGCACGCCGGTGGGCACGCCATTCAACGTGGGCGTGTGGGTTGGTCCCGACGGAGAAAGCGTCCTCGCCGGGTTGAATCCGGGTAGCTACAGCGGCGGTATCACCACCGATCTCAGCAAGCCGCTGCCGCCGCTACCTCTCCACCCTGCCGAAGCGCAGGTGTTGGCGCGGCTCAGCGCGTTGCAGCAGAAGATTCAGAACGAAGGCAAGTCGCCGAACCAGGAGGATGTCCGGCAATACTTCGCACTGCGCGGCCGGCAGCAGGCGCTCAGGCAGGAGCGGCAAGAGCGCGAGGAGAATCGCTACCAGGGCGACTGGGCCGCGCGCGTGCTTGCCAATGGCAAAGCCACGGGTGTCTACACCGATTATCACTACTACGGAACAGGTGATATTGGCGGTGCGCCTGATGAAGAGTCTGTCAAGCGACTGGAAGCAATTGTGACCAAGGGCAGCGTGGCGATGCCCCCCGCAAACGCGTTCTATTTCCGGGGCGAGCAGCATCCCGCGTGGCCGGCAGTGAGCGTCGGCAATGGGCCTGTGCACGTGATTTCGGCCACCGCCGACCAGATGTTCCGCGACATTACGGCTGCTCAAGCCGCGGAGTTGCCGCGTTACACCGGTGAGCTTGAGCTGACCAACCACTCCGCCGGATCGCTGACCTCGGAGACGTACCAGAAGCGGTGGATTCGCAAGGAAGAGCTGCTGGCTGACGCGGCGGAGAAGTCTTCCGTTGCTGCGCTATGGCTGGGCGCGCGGCCGTATCCCATCGAGAGACTGAACCAGGCTTGGACGCTCGCGCTCGCCGCGCACTTCCACGATCTTGCTGCGGGCACGGCTACGCCGCGCGCATACGAGTTTGCGTGGAATGACGATGCGATTGCGATGAATCAGTTTTCCGACGTGCTCAAGAGCGCGGTTGATGGAGTCTCCGCGGCGCTTGATACACGGGGCGCGGGCATTCCGGTAGTCGTCTACAACCCGCTGAACATCGCCCGCGAAGATGTGGTCACGGCCAAGGCTGAATTTCCCGGCGGAGTGCCGGGCTCGGTTCACGTAGTCGCGCCTGACGGCCGTGAGGTTCCATCGCAGGTCTCCGGCGGCAAGGTGCTGTTCCTCGCAGATGTTCCTTCGGTCGGATACGCCGTTTACCATGTTCGCGCCGGAGCGGCGGCAGCGCCGCAAACGCATCTGCGCGTGTCTCAATATGAATTGGAAAACCAGTACTACCGCGTGCGCCTGGACAAGAGCGGTGATGTTGCGAGCATCTACGACAAAGCCCTGGGCCGGGAGCTGCTGGCCGCGCCCGCGCGCCTGGCGATTTCCTACGACAACCCAACACAGTGGCCGGCCTGGAACATGGACTGGGACCAGGAGCAGGCGAAGCCGCGCGAATACGTCTCCGGTCCTGCAAAGCTTCGCGTGGTTGAAGACGGCCCGGTGCGGGTCGCGATTCAGGTCACGCGCGAAACGGCCGGTTCGCGCTTCATCCAGACCATCAGCCTCTCCGCGGGTGACGCAGGCAAGCGCGTGGAGTTCGGCAACATTATTGACTGGAACACGCGCGAGTCGAACCTGAAGGCCACCTTCCCACTCACCGCCTCCAATCGCATGGCTACCTACAACCTTGACGTAGGGACCATCCAGCGGCCCACCGCGCAGCCGAAAAAATTTGAGGTGCTGGGGCACCAGTGGGTTGACCTCACTGACATGAGCGGCACCTTCGGCGCAACCATTCTTACCAATTACAAGAACGGGTCCGACAAGCCCAATGACCACACCATACGGCTGACGCTCATCCGCACGCCCGGCACCGCGGGAGGCTATTCCGACCAGGGAACGCAGGACATCGGCCATCACGAGTTCAGTTTTGGATTCGCAGGGCACGCCAATGGCTGGCGCAGTGCGCAGACGGACTGGCAAGCCGAGCGGCTCAACGACCCGCTCATCGCTTTTCAGACGACGGACCACTCCGGCTCGCTCGGCAAGACCTTCTCGCTGGTGAAAATCAGCAATCCGCGCATCCGCATCATGGCGATCAAGCGTGCCGAGCAGGGTGACGAAGTCATCCTGCGCATGGTTGAGCTGGACGGCAAGCCGCAGCATGATGTGCGGGTCAGCTTCGCCTCGCCCATCCTCAGCGCGCGCGAAGTCAATGGGCAGGAACAACCGGTTGGCACAGCGACGGTCTCAAACGGTGTGCTGGTAACTTCATTCGGCGCATATCAGCCGCGCAGTTTTGCACTGCGGATTCCGCCGCCCGCGTCGCGGGTTCCCGCTGTGCGCTCCGACGCCGTCACGCTTCACTATGACCTTGCGACGGCGACCAGTCACGGCGACCACGCCACGCAGGGCTTCGACGGCAAAGGAGACACGCTGCCCGCCGAGATGCTGCCGCAACAGATTCTCTTCAACGGAGTCACCTTCCATCTGGCTCTGGCGAAAACCGATGTGCCGAACGCGATGGTTGCGCGCGGGCAGGCGATCCAGCTTCCCTCCGGACACTACAACCGTGTTTACATTCTTGCCGCAGCTTCGAATGGCGACCAGAAGGCCGCGTTTGAAGTGAGCAGCAAGCGGGTCACTCTCGACATTGAGGATTGGGGCGGATTCATCGGACAGTGGGATGACCGTGTATGGAGCGGCGATCCGGCCCACGGAAACTACGGCCAGATGATCGGCCTCAAGCCCGGATTCATCAAGCGCGCCGATCTTGCCTGGTACTCCGATCACTACCACAATCCGTCCGGCGAGAACGTTGCCTACGCGTACTCGTATCTTTTCGGCTACGCGATGGATCTACCCGCCGGAGCGAAGACGCTGCGGCTGCCGGATAATCCGAACATCC
Source organism: Acidobacteriaceae bacterium (assembly GCA_050746465.1). Taxonomy (GTDB): domain Bacteria; phylum Acidobacteriota; class Terriglobia; order Terriglobales; family Acidobacteriaceae; genus Silvibacterium. The sequence continues at coordinate 295 of JBOGMA010000158.1, read as the reverse complement.
GCGTGCTGGCCGTCTCTGTTGCGGATGAGAACCCGGTCGCGACGCCAGTGCAGCCGCTGTATGACGTGCTGCCCTCGCCCAACGCCGGCCCTGCGGACTTTACTCTCGGCGCGCCCAACCCGGTTTCCATTCCGCAAGGACGCTCCGCCACGCGGCGCGTGGTGGTGCTGCCGTGGGGCAACTTTAAAAGCCATGTTGCGCTTGCGGCATCCGGACTTCCCTCCGGCGTGACTGCTTTGTTCCAGCCCAATGGCGCGGTCACGCTCACGGCATCGAATGACGCCGCGCCCGGCAC
>JBOGMA010000157.1:0-6601 GCA_050746465.1 Acidobacteriaceae bacterium | reverse complement strand
TTGTAGCGCTTAGTATGGCTGGGCTGCGAGTACCACCGCGTGAAGAACAGAGTCTTTCCATTCGGCGTGTACACAGCCTCCGCAGCCTCGGCCAAAGGAATCAAATTCCGATCCCCCTGGTTGTCGATCGTCACAATCTCGGTTCCGGGCAGCGTCGAATAGCGCGCAGTCGAATCCATCAGCTTCCCGTCCGGAGTCCAACCTACCGCCCGAGCATCTCCATCCCAGGTGCGCCTTTGCGGCAGCCCGCCCCCGATCGGCATCGTGTACACCTCTCTCGGACCCTCCGAGTCGCCGCTGAACGCAACCGTATGGCCGTCGGGCGATATACGCGCATCCGTCTCCACGCCCGGGTCGGAAGTCAGGCGATGCGCCTCGCCGCCTTGAGCGCCAACCGTCCAAAGATCACCCTCAGAGGTGAAGACAACCGTATCCCCATGGATTGCCGGTGCCGTGTAGTATCCACGGTGAAGAGGAGAAGCTGTCTGGGCCGAGGCGGCGGCCGGTATAACTGTGATGACAAAAAGACATGAGAGAGAGGAAACTGCGGCACGGCAGAAACACCTGCTAAGGAACATATCTGTGTTCTCCATTGCGGCTAACTGGCAGTCATGCGTTGTGATCGGAGAATGCCACAAGACGCCCTAAACCAAATTGTCAGGCTGCACAAACAGAATAGTACCAGCCGTAGATCACATTAGTTCCGATTTTTCGGATCGCTCGACTGGCTTGACGATTGGCTTACTTCCATTTGCCCTGGCCTTCGACAATCGAAATGTATTGGTCGATTGGTAAATCCGTGAATCGTTCTGTCTTGCCGCCGGGAAGCGGCCACTTAATTTCAATCCAATCGATCTTCGTGCGTTTACCTATGCCAAGCACAACGCGCGGATCGTGACTTGAAAGATAACTTCCGCCTCCCACCTTCATGCGGGTGCGCTTCAGGTCCTGCGCCTGGTATGTGATCCGCGCTCCAATTGCGTCCCGATTCGCTTTCACTCCAATGAGCTTGATTCCGAGCCAGTGGTTCTGCGTACCGGCATTGTTTTGCAGCAGGACTGGCGCGCCGTCGTTGACCCCGATGAGGACGTCGACGGCTCCGTCATTATTGAAATCGCCGATCGCCATACCCCGCGCAGAAAGCGCCTGCTTGAAAATCGGGCCACTCGTTGCACTGATGTTGCGGAAACTCTTGCCCGTCCCTTGAAACAGCAGCGGCAACTCCTGATAGGTCACTTGCGAATGGAGTCGATTGACTAAGTCGTCAGGGTGGCCGTTGGCGAGAAACAGGTCCAGGTTTCCATCATTATCAAAATCGAAGAATTTCAGCCCCCATCCGCTCATCAGATAGGTGGCGGCGGCGATTCCTGTACGGCCGCCGTTGTCATCGAACGTTTCATCATGATTGTTGTGGTAGAGCGAGTAGGACTGACGGTCAAGGTTGGCTACAAAAAGGTCCATGAAACCGTCCTGGTCATAGTCCGCGGAGTCTACGCCCATTCCGGACCTGGCCCGCCCATCCGCACTGTAAGCTACCCCGGCAATTTCTCCGATTTCTTCAAACTTGCCCTTGCCGCGATTTGCAAACAGGAAGTTTGGGACCGTGTCATTGCCAACGAAGAGATCCATCAAGCCATCGTTGTTGATATCCGTGGCAACTACTCCCCACGCTTTTCCCAAATGGCCAGCTATGCCGGACTCCTTGCTGACGTCCGTGAACGTTCCATCACCATTGTTGCGAAAAAGCCAGCTTGCCATCGGCGAATAAACGCTGGGAATGCAATAGTGACGCAGCCCATCCTCGTGAATTCCGCAGGGCTTGTTCAGTTCTTTGCTGAAGTCAACAAATCGCGACACGAACAGGTCCAGCCGGCCATCATTGTCATAATCGAACCAAACGGCGCTGGACGACCATCCCGGCGCTGCCACTCCGGCCTTTTCCGTTACATCTGTGAACGTTCCATCACCATTGTTGTGGTACAGAATGCTCCTGCCGTACTGCGTGACGTATATATCCGGCAGACCATCCCCGTCATAGTCACCGACCGCAACTCCTTGCCCATAGCCGCCCCCCGCGACTCCAGCCTTTTCCGTTACGTCGGTGAATGTCCCGTCCCGATTGTTCCGATACAAGGCATTCCGCAGCGGGGCCTTCGGGGTGAAGAAATCACATTTCCCGCTGTTTACCAGATAAATATCCATCCAGCCATCGTTGTCATAGTCGAGAAATGCGCAGCCTGGCCCGGAGCTCTCCGGAAGATACTTCTCCGGCGATTTACCGCTGGTGTGCACCCAACGAATCCCGCTCTTTTCGGGAGGAACCGCCGTGAAAGGAAACTGCGTTCCGCTGCCTGGTGATGCAATGGCTGGACGCTGCGAGAGTACCACAGCTCCGGCGAGCACCTGCGAAACGAATTCCCGACGAGTCAACCGCATTGTTTATCTGAGGAGATTCTATTGCTGTTGCCCGCTATTCGGCGCGCCTGAATGGTCTGTAGCGCTGAGGCTATGGAGAATCGCAAATTCCCTTTCCGCTTCCTCCTTATGCCCGGTTCTCACCAGGGCAGTCGCCAGCGCGTTGTGAACATCCGGATTCCGGGGAGTCAACTCCTCGGCATGACGCAGGGGCGCGATGGCGTCCTGATACTTCTTATCGCCCAGGAGCGAAACTCCCCATCCGAGGTATGCTTCTGCAAAATTTGGATTGAGCTTTGCTGCTTGAGAAAAGTGAGAAATCGCCTGATCCCAATTTTCACTGCGCCGGGCAAGCTCTCCTAAAATGTAGTGCGCATCCACATTGGTGGGATCAATCTGAAGCTCTTTCAGGAACTCCTGCCGGGCCTTTTCCGCCGCGTCCGGTCCGCCATCAGGACGCGAAAGCAGCAACCTGCCTAAAAGGAAATGAATGCCGCGGGCGTTTGGGTCCTTCTTGAGTATCCCTTCATATTCGAGCTCCGCTGGCTGCCACTTCCCCTGCTCCTCCAGGGCCTCAGCATTGAGCTTGTGTGCGGCTATGGAATGCGGCGCAAATCGAGCGAGGTCCTGGGCCGTGCGAGTCGCCAGGTCAGAGTAGGCATGGACCGCGATGAAGAGCACATCCGGATCACGAGCAAAGTCTTTGTTGAGCCCGCGAATGAAATCCAGAGTAGCGGTTCGATCATCTATGGCAAGACCGCAGCGAACTCCAAGCACACCGGCATGCTTGCGCGTTTCCGCAGGAACCTGAGCCGCCATCGCCGTCTTCAACCCGGCAATGGCCTGTCGACAATGACCATGTTCCGCCAGCGTGATGGCTTGTTGCGATGAAAGATGCGCTCTGGGCGGACCAGCTTTCGATTGCTGAGCGTGAGCACCGGCTCCAGAGAAGCCTAGCGCAACGGATAAGAATAGAACGCCGATCAGCTTCCCTGAATCGCCAGCCATTTTGACGCAATCTGCCTTGAGAAAATTCTCGACCCAACTTAACAAAAAAGCTGATGCATGCGCAATCCGCGCATGCATCAGCCTGTTATATCGGGCGTTTGGCCCTTTACTCGTCAATAGTAAAGCTTCAGCGCCAACTGGATGTTCCTTGGCGACTGAGCGCTGGTAATTTGCCCAATCGTCGTTCCAAGGCCCGTGTTCGGAGCATTGTATTGAACGTGGTTGAAGGCGTTGATGAAGTCGGTCCGGAACTGCAGCCGGAACCGTTCTGTCAGCGGGAAGTCCTTATGGATACTCGCATCTACATCGGTGTAGCGCGGCGACCGCAGACCTCCGAGCTGCGGTGCACAGTTTCCGAAGCCAGATGCGGGTTGGGTGAAGTTTCCATTGTTGGTGAACCACTGACGGCCCACACTGATCGGCGTGTTTGTAATCTTCGGCAGTGAGTTACAATCCGGCCGAGCGCCGCGACCGAAGGTGCCGGAGTTATCCCCTGCAAATATGGGCAGTGGCCAGCCGGTGCGGATCGACACGATTGGGCTCACTCCCCATCCACCGATCACTTCATCGACCGCCTTATTGACGCCCGAGGCAAATTGCTTGCCGCGTCCAAAGGGCAGTTCGTAAACGGAATACGCGGACAGTACGTGAGTGGCGTCGTAATAGCATGGCGCCCACTCTGCCCTCTGGTCATAGATGTTCTGCCAATACGCCGAGGCGCTCAGGGCGTTCACCCATGCTCCATAGTATCCCGTGCTATCGGACATGCACTTGGAATATGTATAGGAGACCTGACCCTGAAGGCCGTGGGTCATCTCTTTCTGCAACACAGCTTGCAGGGAGTTGTACTCCATGTTTCCGTTGGACCGCGTGCCCGATATAGTTGCCCCTTCGTTGATTCCGCCGTTGTCCGCTGACAGAAGGTTTCCATTACTGTCTGTCAGAGCCGGATTGCCTAAGGCGCTATAAAGTGCGAGGTTCTTGGCAAAGAAAGGACTGTTCGAAGTGGACCCGTCGGAGTTCAACACCCTCTGGCCAAAGTCATACGGCACCATCAGGTGCGTACCCTTCTGACCTACATATCCCACCTGTAAAGTGGTTCCACGGGCAAGTTGCTGCTGAATGGTGAAGTTCCATTGATACGCAATCGCCGGCTGCACTTTCGGATCCCAGACCCGCATAAGTGCCTGGGCATAACAGGTGTAAGCCGGTGCGTCACATGACGGGTTAGGCGCGCTGCCTACAATTCCGTCGGTTGTGTCCGTCTGAGGCAAACTAACGTTGTTGTAAATCGCGTTTGTTTCTGCCGGGGTGAACGGCGGGTTCAACGGCAGGCGCAGGTTTGTGCCTGTACCTTCGAGATAGGAGGACTGCGTAAACGCACCGCGGACGACAGTGCGGTTGTTCAGCCTTGAAGGTGTCCACGCGAAACCGAGGCGCGGCTGGAAATCCCTCCCACCGTAGAAGCCATTATAGAGGGCATCGCTGGCTCCATTCTGGCCGGCGAATTGGACCTCTCCAGTGTCGATGTTGTAATTGGCCTGTTGGTTATTTTGTTCAACCCACGGCGTGTGCGCTTCGTAGCGAAGGCCAAGGTTCAAGGTGAGCTGATCAGTCACTCGCCACGTGTCTTCGACGTAGATGCCGACTACGTTCGTGGACTGCTGCCACGTTTTACCCGTGCTGACGCCACGACCAATCTGATAAGGAAGACCGAGCACAAAATCCGCGCCACCGTCACCCGTCCCATTCCCGCCCGAAGCGGAGTTGACCGCGGTAAACCTTCCATCGAAGTCCATCAGACCCAGCTCTCCGTTATTACCGGCGTAGAACGTGTTGATGATCTCGTGCCAGTATTGGCCGCCGAATTTTAAGGTGTGCCTTCCGCGGGTCCAGGTCAATCCATCTTCAGCCTGCCAGACATGGTCATCAAAATTCTCGATCGACTCCGCCGAACCAATGGTGTTGACATCGGAGTTATTGAACGTCAGTTGCAGCAGGCCGGGTAGATTACCCGGATTGCCATTGCCGATTCCCAGCGTATTGCCGAACTGGCCCACGCCCGAACCCCAGCTGGTTCCGCTATCCACGATGATATGGCTCCAGCCAAAGCGGAAATCATTCAGGAGAGTGGGAGTCAGCGTTCTGGTCCAGTCGCCTACTGTGTTGTAAATCGGCGTCGTTCCGATGCCGTTGCCAAGCAACGCGAATGAGTTTATGGAGGGGTTGCTCTGGTACGCCCTGGTGAAGCGGTACGAAATGTTGTCCTTTGCTGTGGCTCTATAGTCGATCTTCAAATCGCCTTGGTCCACATCAAAAGCGGAATTTGTGGTGTTCACCGCATTGTTTTGTAAGTTACTGTTGACCACGGCGGGGTAAAGGTTCGATGAGAACAGGTTTGACGCTACCGGGCTGATCATGGCTGCCGGAATCTGGTTAAAGGGAAATGGGTTGCGCGGCGAGGCCGGCGTCGATCCCGGAGTGCACGGAGCGCTGAAAGATGCGCAGGGGTTGTACAACTGACCGGTCGTCCCTTTGCAATTTCCGGAGCCGTCAAAGCCGGCGCTGCAAAGTGCGCCGAAATCACCCGCGCGCTCACCCGCAGTGAAAACCGTGACGGAACCCTGTGAGCTGGGTATATCGAAGCGCTGCCCTTGATAATCAGCAAAGAAGAAGAGCCGGTTCTTGAGGATGGGGCCGCCGATTGTAAAGCCGAACATATTCCAGCGGATTGCGCTTTTCGGAAGGCCGTTCAAATTGTTCGACCAACTGTTCGCGTTTAATTTATCGTTGCGGAAATACTCCCAGATATCACCATGGAAGTTGTTGGTCCCCGACTTGATGGTGGCATTGATGATGCCGCCTTCGAAATTGCCGAACTCTGCCGGGGCGTTGTTGGTGATCAGGTTGAACTCTTGAATTGCGTCGGGTGCCGGCGTGTAACCCAGTTCGTTATCCGAAACCTGGTTGTTGTCCATGCCGTCCAGTAGGAAATTATTCGACTGCTCGCGGTTGCCATTGATCAGCGGACGGCCACCCAATCCAGCCGTATTGTTGCCGTTGTTGAAGCTGCTGGGATCCGTCGTCACAGAACCCGGCGCAAGCAGAGTGAGCTGTACATAATTGCGCGACGCGAGCGGGAGATTGTCATTGGTCGCGGAGTTTATGATAGTGCCCA
>JBOGMA010000156.1:0-6472 GCA_050746465.1 Acidobacteriaceae bacterium | reverse complement strand
GGCTGATTGTCGTTGTCTTGCTGGTTTCCGTGCTCTCGGCGGCAAAGAACGGGTTTTTTCTCGAAGTGTTCTCGCTGGCCGGTGTCCTCATCGGACTGGTGCTGGCAAGCTGGAATTATCAAAGGCTGCTGCCGTGGTTCACGCATTGGATCCACTCGCTCGCAGCAGCCGAAGCTCTGTCGTTTCTAGTGATCGCGCTGGGAGTCATGCTCCTGGCCGGTCTCCTGGGGAGGGTGATTCGATGGTCGGTGCATTCAATAGGGCTCGGATGGGCGGATCGCCTTCTCGGGGCCATCTTCGGCGTCGTCAAGGGCTTTGTCATCATGACCATAGCCGTAATTGTTATTGCGGCATTCTTTCCCAATGCCTCTTGGCTTCGCAATTCCCGCCTTGCGCCATGTTTCCTCAGCGCGGCGCACAGCGTTTCGATTACGGCCCCCCATGGTCTGGAACAGCGTATCCGTAAGGGTGTAAGCTCACTCCGCCACTCAGAACCGGAATGGCTGAAGCCCTCGGCAAAACTTGATTCAACGGCAGCTAAAGCGGGGCAAACCCGCGCATAAGAAAGAGGAAATTCAGTGAGACGTGAATTGGACAGCCTTGTGACGCAAATGCACAGCGGAGGCATTACCTACGAGGAAGCTGTGCGCGAATTCAAAAAACGTTACCTCATCGAAGTCCTCGCCCATCACAGGGGGAACCAGTGCAAAGCCGCCAAGGAACTCGGCATGCACCGCAACACCCTCAGCCGTACCATAGCCGAGTTACAGATCGACCCCTCACAAATTCGACGCGGCCTCAAGCGTCCTAGCCGCAGCGAGCGTCCTGTATTTGAAGTAAGGCAGGTCGCGCGCTGATCCGCTCGCGCGCCCTGCTTTATGCTTAATACAGGGGCTTTCGAGCGAGTGACATCCACATCAGTCCAACCGAGCGTCTTCCAGCGCCCAGGCTTCCGCTGGGACGCGCACCAAGCCTATCTCTTCGATATTGATGGCACGCTGCTTCGCTGCCGTGACCGCATTCACGTCGATGCGTTTCTTTCAAGCGCCCGCGCCGTCATGGGTTGTGACTTTTCTCTCGAAGGCGTCGTCCTCAGCGGCAATACCGATCCCGGCATTCTCCGGGACGCTTTCCGTATTGCCAATCTTGAGGAAGCCCTCTGGCAGCCCCATCTCGAAAATATCCTTCAGCAAATGCGCGAGGATGTAGCCGCTCGACGAGGCGATTTCAAAATCGACAAAATGCCCGGTGTCGACCGTGTTCTTTCCTACCTTCATGCCAAAGGTGCTGCCCTTGGCCTCGCCACCGGCAATCTTGAATCCATTGGCTGGCTCAAGGTCGAGCACCTCAACTTGCGTCCATGGTTCACCTTCGGCGGATTCAGCGACCGCTTCCACCTCCGCGCCGATATGATTGCCGAAGCTGTCCGCCAGGCTCGTGTCCTTGCCGGCCCCCAAGCTGCTGTCTGCGTCGTCGGAGATACTCCCGCCGACATCGCCGCTGCCCGCGCCAATGCCATTCCTGCTATCGCAGTCGCCACCGGCAACTATACCTTCGAGCAGCTTATGGACCACCAACCCGACGCCTGTGCTTCCAATTTCCTCACGCTTCTGGAAGCGACGCGACCCGCATGAAGTTACGCTTCCAGTCCGCGATCGTGATTGCGGCCCTGGGCCTGTGGGTCATGGGCGTCGCGCAGCCCCGCGCCTATGCGCAGAAATCTCACGATACCCATAATCCGGCCAAAGCCCGAAAGGCATTCCTCGCCGGCGCCAAAGCTCTTCAGGCCAAGGACTACAAAACCGCCGAAGCGGACTTCACCGAGGCCGCACACCTTGAGCCGGCCAACCAGCAGTATCAGATCGCGCGCGACATCGTCGTCGGCCATCACGCAACCGCGCTGATTCAAGCTGCCGACAAGGCGCGCCTTATGGGCCATTCCGCGGAAGCCCGCGCCGACCTTCTCCTTGCTTACCACATTGACCCCAAAAATCCGATGATTGCGCAGCACGTCGAGGAAATCGCCGGCGATTCGGAAGACGATTCCTCCCAAATTCGGCCGCAGGATGAATCAAAATTCGGGCCGCCCGTCCAGCTCGCGCCTGCGCCCGCGGTGCATAGTTTTCATCTCCGCACCAGCCCCGCTAACCTCATCAAACAGGTGCTTTCCGCCTACGGAATCACCCCCACCGTAGACAGCTCCGTAAGAAATGGCCAGGTCCGCATGGACGTGGACAACGTCTCTTTCAAAAATGCCGCCCGCATGGTTCGGATGCTCACCAACACTTTCTTCGTCCCACTCGATCCCAGCCGTGTTCTCGTTGCCTTGGACAGCCGTGAAAACCGCGCGAAATTCCAGCGCGTCGATTATGAGACCGTCTATTTCCCCGGCCTCTCCCCTGCAGAGATTACCGAAATGGGCCTCGTCGCCCGCAATGTCTTTCACGCGCATCAGGCCACTGTTTCCGCCAATAGTTCCACTCTTTCCGTCCGGGCGCCGCAGCCCGAGTTGGCCGCGCTCAACGGAACTCTCGCCGAAATGCTCGACGGTCACAGCATTATTCAGATTGAGGTCCGCCTCTATCAAATCGCAAAAACAAAATCGCGCAACATCGGCGTGCAACTACCGCAGCAGACCACCGTCTTCAACATACCGTCAGAACTCAACAGCGTCATCTCGCAAAACCAAGCCCTCGTCCAGCAAATCATCTCCTCCGGCCTCGCCCGCCCCGGCGATCTGGGAGCCATCGCTCTCGCCCTGCTCGCCTCCGGACAAATCAGTGGGTCCTCCATTCTCTCGCAGCCCTTCGCCTACTTCGGCGGAGGACTCACGCTGACCGGCGTAACCACCAGCGGACTCACCGGCAACCTCGCGCTCAACTCATCGGAAACGCACGTCATCGACCACATCACCATGCGCCTGCAGGATCAACAAGAGTCCACGATCAAAGCCGGCGAGCGCTACCCCATCACTACTTCCAGCTACTCGAATTTTGGAGGCACCAGCCTCGGCATTCCCGGCCTCTCCACTGCCGGGCTTTCCAGCCAACTCGCCGCACTCGGCATCAATCCCGCCGCGCTCCAATCAGGACTCAACGAAACCATACCGCAGGTCCAGTATCAGGACCTCGGACTCACTCTGAAGGTCACTCCGCGCACTCAGAAGGACCGCGATGTCACGCTGAACCTCGATCTCAAAATCACGTCACTCCAGGGCTCCAGCCTAAACAACATCCCCATCCTCAATAATCAGGACTTCACCACCATTACCACGCTCCGCCAGGGAGCCAGTGCCCTCATCGTCAGCGATTTAAGCAAACAGCAGTCGCAAGCAGTCAACGGAGTCCCCGGCCTGAGCGAACTCCCCGGCTTTCAATCCGCCACGAATAAACAGATCCAAACCGATTACTCCGATCTAGTCATCCTCATCACGCCCCACATCATCCGCCTCGCCCACAAACTGCAAGCCGGCAAGATGTTCATCCTGCCGGTGCATTAGCTGATCCCTGATCGCTGATCGCCGAACGCTGTTCTACTCCCATCCCTTAAACCACGGATTCGTCTCCCGCTCTACGCCAATCGTCGTCTCGGCACCATGCCCGGGAACAACTCGCGTATCATCCCCAATCGGAAGCAGGCGGTCGTGAATTGAAAACAGAAGTTGCTTCGCGTTCCCTCCCGGTAAATCCGTCCTGCCGATCGATCCCGCGAACAGCGTGTCGCCGGCAAACAGCAATTTCTCCGGAGCAAAATGCAAAGAAATACTGCCCTGCGTGTGTCCCGGCGTAAACAGCACTTCGCCCTTGTGACTTCCGACCCCTACGATCATGCCTTCGCGCGCATTCTCGTCAGGCTTCGCCACTTCCGGAGGAACCACCCCGAGCCACGCCGCCTGCACATCCATCATCTCCAGCAGCGGCAGGTCATTTTCATTCAGCAGAACCGGAGCTCCAGTCGCCCGCTTGAGCCGCAGCGCGCCTCCCACATGGTCAATGTGCCCATGCGTCACCACAATCTGTTTCACCTTCAGCTTGAGCGCCGCCAGCCGCTCCAGAATGTAGGCGACATTATCGCCTGGATCAATCACCATCGCCTCGCCCGTCGCCTCATCACCCAGCAACGTGCAATTGCACTGCAACACTCCTACCGGAAACGTCTCAAGAATCATAAAGACAGGGTACAGCGATCGGCGATCAGCGATCAGAAAGCAACCCGGCGGCAATGAGTTTCGTCGAACCCCTAAGCCTTCAATGCTGATCGCTGTACGCTAGCCTTATGAGAAAAGAATGGACTGAATGGCACTTGACGCCGCGAGGATGGGAAAAGGGCGCAACTCGCGTTCACGGTCAAGGCAACACCTGGGTTGAAGAGCCCACTGACCGGCTTCTCAGTTGCGTCTATCAGGAACTCGAATCAGGCGACCCACCGGACATGAAAAAATGGTGCGAAGAAACCTGGCGCTCCAAGCAGAAAGATGAACTAGACGCCGCTTTAAAACAATTCGGCCCCTGTCCCGAACGCCTGTAAACGACCCTGTAAAACTACATGATTTGTCATCCCGACCGAAGCGACCGAAAGGAGCGCAGCGGAGGGACCTGCAATTCTGTCGTCGGGCTCGGATAAGGCGTCCGCAGTTTCAACTCTCCAGCAATGAAACCCGCCCGGTCGCCAGGTCATAATACCCCGCCACAACCTTCAGTGTGCCTTCCTTCACGCGCTCTGCGAGCACCGGGGACGAATCCGCCAGCAGCCCGGCCTGCATCCTCGCGTTTTCCTTGACTGCCGTTTCGATATCACCATTGGCCTTTGCCACTGCGGGGCGAATGTAGGAAAAAAGCGAACTGATCTGGCCAGGAACGGCATCGCCTTTCATGGTCGCTGTCACCGCGCCGCAACTCGAGTGGCCCAGCACCAGAATGACCTTGGTCCCCAGAATCACCGCGCCGTATTCCAGAGTGCCAATAATTTCCGGAGTCAGAAAATTTCCCGCCACGCGCGCTACAAACAAATGCCCAATCGTCTGGTCGAAAATCAACTCCACCGGCACGCGCGAGTCCGCGCACGCCAGCACGCACGCAAACGGCTGCTGTCCGTCGACGGTATGCTGCCGCAGGATGTTCAGGCTTTTTCCAAGCGCCGCAAGCTTATCTGTGGCAAACCGCTCATTGCCTTCTTTCAAATAGCGCAAGGCATCATCGGGAGTCAGGTTGGTCTGGTCTCCTATCATTTTCGTTCCGTTCCATCCTTTTTTTTATTCAACGTGAAGTGTAATCACCTGATCGCCTTCCAGCACCGATCCCAATTCCACCGATCCCAGCGGCACCGCCGATTCTCCGTTAAGCGCCACTCGATGATTCCGCCGCTCCGGCTCCAGCACGTTCGCCATTGAAAGCGGCAGCGCCGCGAGGGTGCGCCCATCCAGCGCCGCCTGTGCCTCCGGAGCAAGCAACGTCACATAAAGACGGTCGCTTGCGTGCAGGTTGTTCAGCCCCGCAATCGTCGCTGCTACATCCTGTTGAGGCGCGCCTGCCACCGGCGGCTGCATCAGCCTGTCCAGCGCCTCCCCGTTGCTCACGAGCAGCCGAACCGTGCCGGAAGGCAGCGTCGCCGGCAGTTTCACCGGAATTCGAATGTTCCGAATCCCTGCGCGCCACGGCCGCACCGACGCATCAATCAGCACCGTATCCCCGCCGCGCACTTCCCTCTTCTCCGCCTGCGCATTGACCAGCTGCATCGAGCGCCGCCCCGCCAGGGCCTCTACGTTGATGTCAATGCTCTCCACAGGAGTATTCCGCGCCGCATTGTCATACAGCCGCTGGAACCGCTGCCCCACCGCAATCGCAGCAGCAAGGTTCGACGGAGCCATATCCGTCGGCGCTACCATCCAGTCCAGGCGCATCGCCGGATACCCCTTCAGCGCCACTTCCCCGCGCACCCGATAGCTGGTCTCCGCCGCATAGGCATTTGACTCCATCAACCCCTGATATATCGAAACCAAAACCGCCGCCGGAGTCACCTGTTCCTGGTCCACCACCTGCAAGTGCAGTGTCCGCGGAGCGGCCCCATGCTCTGCAATATGAACCGTCAGCGGAATCATCCGCGCGGCCAGCCCAAATTGTCCCCGAATCGCCGTCTGCCGGTCTTCGGTAAACGATCCAATCGTGTCGCCGGTATTCACAATTTTGAAAGCGTTCAGCGGCGAAGGCAGCGTCGCCACCACGTCGGTTTTGGTCATTGGAAACGACACCGGCCCATACTGCGTAATCGGATGCCCGCACGCCAGCAACTGCGTCGGGTCTACGTACGTGACCGTGCAGGTCGCCGCAATCTGCAAATCGCCCCGCACCAGCACCGCGCTCACCGCCGAGCCCGGTTCAATCGAATGTTGTTCCGCGACCGAAGCCATTCCACTCAACGCGCTCCCGCCGGATACTCCCCCAATCCCCGCGACCGGGGTCATCCCCATCGAAGG
>JBOGMA010000155.1:0-2561 GCA_050746465.1 Acidobacteriaceae bacterium | reverse complement strand
GGCCTTGTCGTATTGGTCGATGTTGAAGTAGATGCTGGCAATGCCCTTCATGCTGTTGGGGTCATTCGGCTTCTGCTGCAGGACTTTCTGGAAGTTCTCGATGGCAAGATTTGCTGTCTTTATGTTTTCGGGGCTCTTCAGGTCGGGAACTACCTGCTGCGCATAAGCGGTTGCCAGGTAAGAGCGGGCCATTGGCAGAGTGGGGTCATCGTTCACCGCCTGCTCAAAATGGTTGATCGCTTCTTCGTACCGCGCGCTCTTGTAGGCTTGAACCCCCTTATTCAGTTGGTCGCGCGCCTTGAGCTTCTGGCATCCGGTCATAGCGACCAGCAACGAAAGAGTCGCTACGGACATCACCGGTAAACGTGCAATTCGATTCATTCTCTTTCTGTTCTCCTTCGGCCGCCATATACCGGAGCGACTTGGATGCATCAAGGTCGCCTGAGGGATAAATCCCCCCGCGCTGATTGTACTTGGTCTGCGTCATAGTGCAACTTTGCGCAACGCAGGCCGGAAAGGTGCAGCGCGGGCTGGAAAAAAAGCACGCGCCGAAAGCAGTTATTGGCCAGCGGCCATTTTCGGCGTAATCACGCCGATGTGATCGACGCCCACCGAATGCGCGATGTCGAAGGCCTGAGCCACAGGAGCAAAGCTTAAGTTAGGATCGCCCTGTATGAACAGCACCTTTTCGGCGCGGATGGAGTAAATCGCGTTCAGCTTGTTCTTTAAATCGTTGCTGGCAATATCCTGATTGTTGATCTTGTAGCTTGGAATCCCATTCGCGCCATTTGCGATCTGAAGCACGACAGTCAGCGGATTGGGAGGCTGCGGTTTGCTATTTTTTGGCGGCTGTGGAACCAGCGCGTCCAGGCCCTTCGGCACGGTGGGCACGATGATCATGAAGATGATCAGCAGCACCAGCAGGATATCAATGAAGGGAGTCACATTCATATCCGATGACAATCCACCCGGACCTTTACTTGTCGACATTGACATAATTCAATTCCTCGTATCCGGCACTGGGCCGGAGTCAAAAAAGCTTCTTATTCACCGCCCGCAACGCCCGGGGGAGGGGTGTTATTCTCCCGGTTGTCGGTCAGGAAGGCAATTTCCTCCACGCCGGCGGTGCGAACCGCGTCAATCGCGTCCTCCACGGTGCCGTAGTGGGAGCGGGCATCGGCGCGGAAGTAGACGGTCTTGTCTGTCTTGTTTTGAATTTTGTCGGCCACCTTGGAGCCCAGAGTGTCCATGGTGACCTGATCCTGGCCAAGATAAACCTTGTTGTCGCGGGTAATGGCGACGGTGACCGCATCCTGCTTGCTGGCATTCTCCATGGCCACGGCGGTGTCGGTCTTGGCGAGCGTCACGTTCACCTTCTGATCCAGCATCGGTGTGATGACCATGAAGATGATCAGCAGCACCAGCATCACGTCCACCATCGGGGTGACGTTGATGTCGGACGTTACTTTGTGGCCTTCGTCTCTTACTACGATTCCCATTCTTTACTCCGTATGTCCGGTTGCAAGCTCAAGGCTGATGGAAAAATTGACGCCGGGAGCGGAAAGAGCGATGCCTGCCCCACTCCCGACGCGTGATTCCCATTGCGATGAGACATCCTTACCGACGGCTCTGCTTGATGAAGTAGTCGACCAGTTCGCTCGACGAGTTGTCCATCTCGACGTCGAAGGCTTCCACCTTGCTGGTGAAATAGTTGAACGCCCAGACGGCGGGAATCGCCACCAACAGTCCAAGGGCCGTGGTTACGAGCGCTTCTGAAATGCCACTGGCAATCGCAGCAATACCGGTGGTCTTCTGCGCGGCGATCTGTCCGAACGCCTTCAGAATGCCGGCGACGGTTCCGAACAGTCCGACGAACGGCGCTGTGGCGCCAATAGTCGCCAGGCCGCTTAGGCCGCGCTTCAACTTGGCATGGACGATGGCCTCGGCACGCTCAAGGGCGCGCTTGGAGGACTCGATCTGCTCGGCGGACACGTTGCCGCCGCTGCCGTAGTTGCGGAACTCCTGCAGGCCGGAGGTGACGACCTCCGCCAGGTGGGACTTCTTGTTGCGATCGGCAACCTTGACCGCCTCGTCCAGCTTGCCCTCCTTCAGGGCGCCGGCGACGCGGGGAGCGAACTCACGCGACTGCTTGCGGGCTGCCGCGAAATAGAGGTAGCGGTCGATCATGACAGCCAGCGACCACACGGACATGATGAGGAGCACGAATACCACGCCACGTGCCAGCCAGCCCATCTGGTGCCACAGGGCCATAGGGCCAAAGCCGATGGCCGTATTATCGTCCTGGAAAAGGAAGCCCAGATTGGAAGCATGGGCAGCGAGTTGATGAAGATGAACGAGAATCACTTGGATCTTTCCTCCTAAGGAGTAACTACTTGGGAATCACAAAAACATTTGGCGGCTGCGGATCACGCTTCCCGGCAACGAGAAGAGCGACCCGGGCATCAACCACCGAGGGTAAAGACGACGTTCACCTGGGTCTCCACCTCTACCGGCTCGCCGTTGAGCAGATAGGGCTTGTAACGCCAGGTCTTCACAGCTTC
>JBOGMA010000154.1:0-3772 GCA_050746465.1 Acidobacteriaceae bacterium | reverse complement strand
GCTGAGGGTTGCGCTCTCGGCCTCGAAGTTGCCGGGAGTCAGCAGCCGCGCAGAACCACCGTGCGCGGGAACCGCATATAGATGGAGCCAGCCGTCGCGCTCCCAGGGAAAAACGAGATGTCCGTCTGCTGTCCAGAAGAGTTGGTGCGGTGAATCGAGAGCGCGGAAGACGCTGCCCTGTCCGGGCGCGGCCTTCCATATTTCATGCCCATGGCCGGTGTTGACTTCTGCGATGCGAATGGACCAGGGACGCCCGGTGCGTCGCGATTCATCGAAGTTCTCGTCTTTGTCGTACGGCACGCGGATGAAGGCGATCTGGCTGCTGTCGGAAGACCATGCGGGGGAGCCGTCATGATCGACGCCGGGATCGACATAGCTCAGTTTATTGGCGGATGGAGAAAAGACGCCGATGAAGCTGTGGCTTCCGCGATCACTCACAAACGCGAGTCTGCTGCCGTCCGGAGACCAGGTGAATGCGCTGCAATTTCCGTATACATGAACCGACTGCGGCGCTTTTGTGCCGATGTCGCTGGGCTTCTCGTACCAGATCTGTCCATCGGCGAACCAGGCGATGAGGTTTCCCGCCGGAGAAACGCTCGGGGCGTCTCCTTTGGCTACCTCGCGTGGCGCGCCGCGATTAGCGGAAACAACCCAGACATCCTGTTCCGCGCCCCCGGGAAAATGGGCCGGATTAGGAGCGAGATGTTCCGGATTGTCAGAGGAACCTCCGCGCACGTAGTAAATTGATTGCGCATCCGGGGACCAGGTGAGATCGGAAATCTGCTGACCGTCGTCGGCGGAATAGCTGGTGATCTGGTGCGATTCATATCCAGTGCCGTTCTGCGATGGCACAGCAACCCAGATGTTTCGCTTTCCTTCGGCATTGGATATCCAGGCAAAAGCGTTGCCCACGGGAGCGGCAGTCAGGTTGGAGTTGAATGGCGCGCTCATTGCCTGGCGCAGGGTGAAGGCAGGTGCAGAGGCAGCCTGGGCCGCGAGATAAACGGTGAAACATGAAGGCAGGAGGCTCGCAGCCGCTATCCGCAAGAATAGACGCATGAAAAATGGACTCTCCCGAAGTCTGAAAAATTGTACATTCGAATTCGGGAGAGGAGCGCGCCTTTTCAGAAGCGGAAGGATAAAGTCAGATTCAAGGTGCGATTGGCCGATCCGGATCCGAAGGCTCCGGAGAGCGCCGTCGATTTGCCGAAGAGCGGGGAGCCTAGCACGCCAACCGGCGGAGCTAGATTGGTGTGGTTCAGAGCATTTTGAGCGGACACACCAAGAGACATTGAGTACTTCCGCTCAGGCGGCTTCTTCTTCGCCGTCTTCTTCGCGGAAGCCATCATCGGCGGCTGGGGCAGCTCCGGGCCAAAGTTGAAAGCCTTCCTCACCTGAAGGTTCAGTTGCAGGCTGTCCGGCCCGTGGCCGTAGTTGACGGGAATGACCTTTTGCCCGGCGATTGGGTCGGTGTCAAAAATGCCCCACTGCGTTCGCACCACGCTGGGACGAGAGAGGTCCGTGGCGAATGCCGGGCGGTCATTGAACTGCGTATCTCCGTTGAGGTCCTGGCCGACTACTATGTTGAAGGGCCGGCTCGATTCGTACATCAGGAACGGGCTCACAGCGATGCCGCGCCAAACAGTCCAATACCCGCCGAAGAACAGCCGGTTTCGAAGGTCCGAGGGCGAACGGCCGTAGTCCTGGCTGAGGTTATAGCTGTTGGAGGGGAAACTTCCGATGCCGCCGGTGTTGGCCTCCGCCTTGCCCAATACGTAGTACCCGAAAAGGCAGCCCGATCCGGTGCGGATGTTGCCATTCACGATCAGCCGGTTCGCCGTCGATTTTCCTTCGGACTCGTACTCATAGATATTCTGCTGAGTGCCAAGCGGGCGCACTCCGCTGGTCGGGTCGGCGGGATTGTAAGTTCCGGGCAGCGGCGCGTTGATGTTCCGCGTGAGGTACAGATGGTCTCCGCGTGAATACTGGTAGTTCACTGAAATCTGAGCGAACCGACTTAGGGGCTTGTCCACTCCCACTGACGCTACTCCGACGTAAGGCGCGCGGACCGATGGACTAATGCGAAAGGTGGTTGGCGCTAGGGTGGTAGCACTGCTGCACGCGGCGGGGTCCGACGAGCAGAGACTAGGGTAGAAATCCGGCTGATTCACGACGACGGTGTGCTCGCGCTCGCCGTTCTCCCGCTGCGCTGTCAGCACATTGATGGAAGGGAACCTTTGATAGAACAAACCTGCGCCCGCACGAATCACGGCGAAGGGCCGCTTATTCTTGCCTCTGCTCAATGCCCATGACGCACCAAGGCGCGGCGCGAAATCTCCGTGATCCGGTATCTGGGTCTGCCACTCAAACCGCAGACCATAGCTCAGCGTAAAGGTCGGCTTGATTTTGTAATTGTCTTCCGCATAGAGTCCCGCGTCGAAAACTGAAACCGCAATCGACGGCGCTCCGGTGGTCTGGCTGAAGAGGCTTGGCCCTCCGCCGGCGGCGAAGATCTGCGCCGGCGTCCATCCCTGCTGCATTCCCTGCTGCATGACCTGATATGCCGTCAGCGAAGCGAAGGTGTATTGGCCGTTGAAGTTTGCGGTTGAGTAGTTGGAGTCCCTGCTGATTCGTAGCCGCGCGCCAAAGTCGATAGTGTGTTTTCGCTTCGTCGTCTGCACGTAATCCTGCAGTTCGTAGTGGTCCTGGTTATCGTTGCTCGCGCCTTCGTTGTTGCCGCCGCCGGTGAAGCCGCCCTGCACGACAATCGTCGGCCCTGAATTTTGCGGACTCTGCCGGTCACGGTCGCGAATGTACTGGAAGCGCGTCTGATTGAGAAGCTTGGCGCCATAAGTCTGAGTGTCGCTGAACTGGTAGGTCTGCTCGAGGGCATGACTGTCGTAAGCCTGCGACGCAAGCTCAAACTGGCCCACGCCCGCGTTGCTTTGCAGATTCTGCGAGAAGTCATACCGGAAGCTCAGCGTCTGCCTCTCGCCTATGTCCATATCGAAGCGCGTGCTCCAGTCGGTCATGCCGCTGGTGTTGGGGTAGGTGGCCGTGAACGGAACCTGATTGAGCCCGCTGTCGAGCACAAATGCGTTCACAATTGAGTCGTCCGCCGAGTTCTCGTGCCACACTTCGGTGAACTGCGACGTGTGCTTGGTTACCGGGCCGCTGACGTCGCCTTGCAGAAAGAAGGAGTGATACGGTGGCTGAGTTGTCACGAAAGGATTTCGCGAATTGAAGCTGGAATCATTCCCCTGCGTCCAAAGATTGCCGTGCCATTTGCCGCTGCCGGCTTTGGTGATGATCTCCACGCGCCCCCAGCCCATCTGGTCGTACTGTGCGGAATAGGGATTCTGGTTGATGCGAACCTCCTTGATCTCGGCTTTTGGCGGCAGCCTCCCGCCGGAAAATCCGTCCACAAAGAACTGCGTTCCGCCCTCGGGATTCACTCCGGCAATTCCTTGCAGCTCCTCTTGTAACTCCTGCGGATCGTCGGGCAGCATGTTCAGGGCGGAGCCCTTCAGCACAATTGCGCTGCCGTTACTGTCCGGGCTTGAGTCCAGCTCATCCCCGTTCACCTTTACCTGCTGTTGCTGCATTTGAATTGGCAGCTTTATTGTGAGCCGCTCAACTTGACCGGCACGAATGATCACGTGTGGCCGCTTCACCGTGCTGAATCCATTCGCGCGCGCATCGATTGCGTAATCTCCCGGCTGGAGATTGGGAAGCGTAACCATGCCCTGGCTATCAGACGTCGCTGTAATGG
>JBOGMA010000153.1:0-2728 GCA_050746465.1 Acidobacteriaceae bacterium | reverse complement strand
GCGATGCAGCTCCACTTCCAGCCGAATCAGGTGCTCAGAATCCGTCGAGCGAAAATCAAACCGTGCCGACGCGCAATCCGGAACCACGTTCACCGCCGTCCCGCCCTCAACCGTCGCCACGTTGATCGTCGTCCGCGGAGCCGCGCTCAAATCCATTTCACTCAGCCGCGCAATCGCCCTGCTCAGCGCCACAATGGGATTGGGATTTCCCGCATCCGACCACGAGTGCCCGCCCGGCCCGCGCAGCGTCACCTGAAACCGCCGGCTCCCCAGTGCTTCCGTCACCACCGACTCATGCCCCGCGCCATCAACCACCACATGCGCCGCAATCCGATCCGCGATCCTCTCCTGCTCATAAAGGAAGCGCACGCCGCGCAGATTGCCTTCGCCTTCCTCTCCCACATTCCCGCAGAAAATCAAATTCCGCGCCGGCACAATCTCCGCATGTCGCAGCGCCGCCGCCATCGCCAGCAGACACACCACCCCCGCCCCGTTGTCGCACGCTCCCGGAGCCTGCAACAGCGTGTCTTTCAAAAACGGCTTAACGGCTGTCCCCGCCGGAAACACTGTATCGATGTGCGCCGAAACCAGCAGCCCCCGCTCCGCCGCCTGAGCCCCGCGCCGCACGCCCAGCACATTGCCGATTCCATCCAGCCGCACATCCTCAAGCCCCAGTTCGCGAAACCGCTCGCACAGCCACTCCGCCCGCAGCCCTTCGCCAAACGGAGGCGCAGGAATCCCCGTAACCTCCATCTGCCACTTCATGATCTGTTGTTCGTGAAGGTGCAGCCACTGCAAAGCGCGATGCACACGCCGGTCCGACGCAATCTGCGCCACGCGAGAAAAAGCCGCCATGGTAAACGCGGGAGCCATGAACCTTCAGCCTAGCATCTTGGCGCGAACTTCCACCCGCAGCGAAAAAAATGAATTGTCACCCTGGCCGAGGCGGAGGGACCTGCACTTTCTTCCCGACCGCGCTCTACTGCTGCGAACCCGCGCTCACCAGATTCGCCAGTATCCGAAACGCCCCCGGAATCGCCGCCGGAAACTGCCGATACAGCGCATACGCCGCATAAATGTAGATTCCTTTACCGTAATGCGCCACCAGCAGCCCGCCTTTCTGCGGAGCCTGCTCCGGATCATGCGTTTCCGTCAGTGCCGCGTAGCGGCTGTCCCACGACGACATGAATGAGTGCCCGCGCTCCTCTACCCATCCATTGAAATCGGCGGAAGTAATCTTGTTCGGCCACTCGAACAGCGAAGCGTTCGGCTCCGTCAGCGCCACCGGGTCCGCCTCGACCACGACCTTTTCCACCCGCCCCAGCGAAAACGGATACGGCCCTTCATTCGTAAATGGAGCGCTCTGATACTGCACCACCAGCGTCCCGCCGTTCTTGACGTAATCCAGCAGCCGATTATTATTCGCCACCAGATCAGACCGGTTCGAATACGCCCGAATCCCAATCACAATCGCGCTGTACTGGCTCAAATCCGCATGCGCCAGCTCTTCTCCGCTGAGTAAATGAGGATGTACGCCAATCTCCTCCAGCGCCTGCGGAACCTCATCGCCCGTCCCCATCACGTAGCCCACATTCAAGTGCGGAGCAACCTTCACATCCACGCCGCGCGCGCGAAATGTAGAGTCCCGATACATGTAGTAAGGCCGCAGCCCCGGATAACCCACCGTCTCCACGCCTTCGTCGTAAGTGGAATTGCCGCTCTGCGCCGTAGCCTTAATGGAATAGCTCTGCTTCGTCAGCCCCGTTGGATGAATCTGGAACAGCAGCGGCTCCGAAGTCCCCGCCGGCAAATGAAAATTGAACGCCGGAGGCGATGCCGTCCATCCTTCAGGCAGCGTAAGCCGCAGCGTCCCGTCCGCCGTGTCCTGCTGATAGTTCGTCACCGAAACCGACATCGGAAACGCCTTCGCCCCAATCGGAACCACGCCCGCCTGCGATGCCAGATTCACCGAGATCGCCGGCTTCACCACCAGCGGCTGAAACACATCGCCGCGTCCGTGCTCCCAATGCGCCGTCTGCACCACCTGCCCAACGCGGATCGGAACGCCCCGCCACGTAAACTCCGCCCATCCCGCCACCGGATACGGCGCAAACGGCCGGTTCAAATACTTCGGGTTTGCAATGTTGTAATACGCCTGCTCCGTCGTAGGCCGCGTAAAATAAGGCCGCGTGTACTGCGCATCGCGCGGAACCGTAATCCGAAACACCACATCCCCGTCGCTACTCGAAACCACATCCAGCCCCGGAGCGCCAATCCGCAGCTCCTTCCAGTTTTCGCCCTCGGGAGTATCCAGCCACGTCTTCGCCAACTGCAAATCGCTATTGCCGCCCCACGCCGCCGCGCTCGTCACATGCAGCCGCACATCAAACTCGCTGTCCGGAGTCACCGCCGTCGGCGTCTGCTCCGCCGTCAGTCCAAATCGCTCGGGATGATCCGACGTCCGCGGAATCATCAGCGCATTCACCTGCAACCCCAGCGCCTCCGCCAGAGCCGTGTTGAACTGCACCAGCTTGATATTCAGCTCATGGTCCAGATTCGCCTTGTCATCCGCGCTCAGTGAACTCGCATTCACCGCGTCAATCAAATCTTTCGTCTTGCGATACCCCGCCGCCAGTTGCGGCGCAATCTTCTCTGGATTCGACGGCAAATACCCAAACGTCGCTGTCATCACATCCTGGTCAATATCCTTCAGCGCCTTGGTCAGGAA
>JBOGMA010000152.1:0-6214 GCA_050746465.1 Acidobacteriaceae bacterium | reverse complement strand
CCAGAGTTCCGCGCAAAACGCGTATTTTTTGCTCTTCGAGGACACAGGAGAGGATTCTCCGCGTGCTAAATCTCCTCCTAAACAGAGCCATTCTCTGATTGGAAATGCCGAGTGTCCTCCGAAAAGTAGGAGTATCGGAGGACGCGCAGACGTTATGCGCCTCGCAAGCAGTCCGATACGAGATAAAGGACGGTTCGCAGGAAGTCGAACGTCGAACTGATGCACGATTTGGGACAATATCGCCGAGCGGACAAGCGGGTTGCCAATCCATTAAGGTTGAGCGGATACGCTGACATTCCGCACATGGCCACAAATCTCCGATCAGCCCAGAATACCGCAGCAATACATCAATGAGTGCTTTGCTCTGAAGGCAACAACCGCGATGCGTGGAAATGAAGAATAGTCAATGTTTGGGCTCCCCGGCCGCTGCTCGACCAGCGTCTTCTCTGGATCGATGGTCGAATGGCAATGTGAACGAAAGCCCAATCATCCAGACGATGCTCACTAAACGCGCCACGGGTATGAAATAGCCTGCGGTGAAGTTCAGGAGTGTGAGCGAAGAGAGCTCACCGGCTGCTGCCACCACGATACCCAGCCCTATCAACCACCACGGCAGCAGCCTGGACTTGCCGGCTGCAATGGATACTCCAGCGATAAACAGACCGAGGAATACCGCGAACCCAGGGCCGCCGCCGTCGAAACCGATGGACTGCAATGCTGCCACCGCGCCCGATGCCTCAGCCACGCCCGGTCTAGTCAGCGACCATGTCGCCAGGGCAGAGCCAATCACCATCATGGGAGTGGCAATTCCCCCGAGAACGGCAATCGGCTCACCTGCGGTGCGGGCGCCCGGAATCCGCAACCAGGTAATGGTTTCCGCCATAAAGATACCCAGTGGAATTGCGGAAACGAATTCGCAAAATGATCCCCACCGGATCGCCCAGCTGTGCTGGGCCACGAAAGAAGCGGCGATCGCGGCGTCATGCGGTACACGAAAAGCAATCCTCACGTTAGAGCCGCCGACGATCAACAAAGCAACGTAGGCGAGGGTAAGTGCGAGAAGAAAAAATCCAGAGCGGCGCTGAGCGGTCATCGTGATTCTCTCCTTGAGTGTCTATATTTCGTTGATTGTGTCCCGAGACGGTCGGCCCCGCGATCCAGGCGAGACTCCAGTTCCTTCAGCAGTTCATCGGCTTTCACGCGTTGCTCAGGATTGAGAACGGTCGCATAGACCCTCGATTGCATCCGCTCCTTCTCCACCAGCAGTGCCGCGACCGTGGCGCCCTCACGATTCGCGATTTCCTGAACTTTGTCGGGGTCCGGATTTGCCTGTGCAGCGATTACGTTCATTTCCTTGTTCTCAGCAAGGAACTGGTGAAGATTCGCGGAAACGATCGGCCGTTCCGCCCGCCAAAGCGTTAGAATCTGTGCTCGCTGGACATCGCTCAGCTTCAACTCGTGAGCCAAGTAGCTCGCAGGTCCAGCGCGATGCCAACCGCGGCCGCACCAGCCATGCATTCCCCGTACCTCCGCCCGAACAATGATTGCCGCCATGACGGCCAGCACCACCGCCACGCTGGCCCATATCGTGATTCGCTTCATACATGTACCTCTCGAGTCATTTCCATTTGAAGTAAGTTGAAGTCAGGAGCGGCTGACTCTCCCAACAAACCATGCCTGTCTTCCAGACTGTCCGTTGGTGCGCTCAGCGTTGAGCAACGGAGTTTGAATCGTCAGTCGAAGGCTTCTTCGCCTCCATCGTTCTCGCCTTGCGCCGCTGAATCACTTCACTAAATACCCGGGTGCCTGGAAAATGGATTTCGTTCAGAACGTTGCTTCCTTCCGCGTTGCGGAAAACGAGACGTGAGCGTTGCTCGATTCCGCGCTGTCGCTCAGGACGCACCGGAAATATCTTCGTAGCCCCGGTTTTCACATTGACCACCGAAAGCACGAATTGACTGGATGGCAGGCTGAATTGATAAGTTCCGGGCGCAATGGTCGTCGTGCCTACAGCGAACCGAAACGGAACACTGACTGTGATCACATCGCTCTGTGCCTGCAGGTTTGTTGCGAGTGCTGCGCTGCCAATCAGAACCGTGGCCAGCGACTGGATGACGAGTGAACGAAACCGCGTCATAGTATTTCCTCCTTAGGGATGCATAAGGTGCCTTCATTCGCGCGGCAGCCCATGAACCACATTTCGATTTCAGCAGCGGGTGGAGGCGAGTGCGATATAGATTGGTTAAGCAAAATAAAGTTGTGTAAAGATGCATCCCGCCGGCGCTCGAATCGTCTAGTATCGGGTCGGAGGAGGGCGGAAGAAGAGAATGGACCGGATCCTGCTCGTCGACGATGACGTTCAACTCTGCAAGCTTGTTGCGGAACGCCTCGCACGTGAGGGCTACACCACCGACACCGTGCACGACGGATCCCGCGGGCTGGAGTGCGCCGTCTCCAGGGAATATTCCCTTGTGGTGCTTGACCTCATGTTGCCGAGCATGGGGGGCTTGGATGTGCTGCGGCGGCTCCGCAAAGTGTCGCCTATTCCGGTTCTCATTCTGACCGCGCGGGGCGAAGATTCAGATCGCATCGTGGGTCTGGAGATGGGTGCAGACGACTATCTTCCCAAGCCTTTCAACCCACGTGAACTCATCGCCCGCATCCGCGCCATCCTGCGCAGAACCGGGCGGCCCGAGGTCTCTTGCGGACCCCTCATCGTCGGCGATCTGCGCATTGATCCAGCCGTGCGCGAAGCCTGGATAGAAGACGCGCCGCTCAGCCTCACGAGCGCGGAATTCACCTTGCTCGAAGCGCTCATGCGTGAGCCCGGCCGCGTCCTATCGCGGGAGCAGCTCACCGAGTCAGTGCTCGGCAGGAAACTCGGCCCGTTCGATCGCGTCATCGATGTGCATGTCAGTAACCTGCGCAAAAAGCTGGGCGTCCCGCACGATGGCCAACGAATCAAGGCGGTGCGCGGCAGCGGCTATCTGTTCGCGCCGCGTTCCAATGCAAAGGATGCCGATCATGCGTAGCCTCTTCCTTAAAATTTTTTTCTGGTTCTGGGCAACAGTGATCGTCACTGGCGTCGCGCTCGTCCTCACCTTCGTCCTTGAGCCGCGCGGTGTGCCTTCGCGATGGCACGCAACACTGTTCGACACTGCCCGCTACTCCGGAACCATCGCGGTCGAGTCAGCGGAGCGCGATGGCATCCCGGCAACCTCGGCTTACCTTGACCAAGTGCAGCACGCAACGCATATGACGGCGTGTCTCTTCGACTCCGCGGGAAAAGTGCTTGCCGGGACCGGCTGCGGCTCTGTCCAGGAAATGGCCTCCCATGTGCAGGCATCCCGGTCCTCTGATTTCAGCATGAAATACGGTATTGCACGCGCCGCATTACTTCTCCAGGGGCAGAGCGGCCGCGCGTACATCTTCGCCACCGAACTTCCCGCCGGTCCTCGCGCCGGTCTCGGCATCAACCGCGCTGCACTCCTGCTGCAGTGGGGTGTCGCTCTTCTCGTCTCCGGGTTGATTTGTTCTCTGCTCACCCGCTATATCACCGGTCCCATTCTGGGCCTCCGCGAGATGTCGCAAAAGCTGGCCGCCGGCAATTTGTCGGCCCGAACCGCCTCTGGACCGCTTCAACGTCAGGATGAAATTGGCGACCTAGTCCGCGATTTCAATGCCATGGCGTCTCGAATTGAAGAGCTTATCTCACGCCAGCGTCAGCTCATTTCCGATGTCTCTCACGAGCTGCGATCGCCGCTTGCGCGGCTAAATGTCGCGCTCGATCTCGGTCGCGAACGGAAGGGCAATGATGCCGCTTTCGAGCAGATGGAAGAGGACCTCCACATTCTCGATGATTTGATTGGACGGCTGCTGACAATCGCAAAACTGGATATGTCCGCTCCCGAGGTGCCGATGGTGGACCTCGACCTCACAGACATTCTGTCGCAAGTCGCCCGGAATGCTGAATTCGAGTCCAAGGAGCCCAAAGGCGCCATCCAACTCACCTCGACTGGAAGCTGTATGGTGCGCGGCAATGCGGAACTCCTCCACAGCGCCATCGAGAATGTGATCCGCAATGCGATTCGTTACACAGATCGCGGGACCCCGGTCGAAGTGAGCATGGAGCCGCAAAGCTCGTCGAACGGGACGAAGATTCGCCTCGTCGTTCGTGACTACGGCCCGGGCGTGCCCGAGTCGGAACTGAAGAACATCTTTCAGCCCTTCTATCGAATCACCGGAGCGCGGGACCGCCAATCTGGCGGCGCGGGCCTCGGGTTGGCGATCGCAGAGCGAGTGGTGCGGATCCACGGCGGAAAGATTTGCGCCGAAAATGCAACGCCTCGCGGACTGAGGATAGAAATCGCTCTTCCTCAGTCGTCCCCCCCCGGAACTTAAAAAATTCATGCCGGAAAAACTTGGGTTTGAAAAGTTTCGGTAAGGATTCCAATGTGGAAAGCTTTCGTTACTAGTGACCAACAGGAGATTGTGTCGATCGATCTTGATCTTCGCAGGGTTCAAACCGGTACTTATTACCTCTCGACCACGCGCGAGCGGGATCAGGCCGCGTACGATTATCCGCTTCGAATCCGTTAGTGCTTTGGCGACGATGCGCCCGTCGAGAATGGGAGTGCGTTCGCTGCCGAGCCTCAATCGTGCCGGGTGGAGGGCTGCGCCGGCATCGTGCGCTTGCGCGACAGACAGAACCAAGCCTTGGCGCCGTGAGCGTGGAATTCGGCTGATCGCAATTCGACGATCTCCAGCGCAGGCTCGATGGCGAGGGTGACTTCGATTGCCGAGCGACGCGGCGGACCGACTTCGCGTGGCGCACCTTCAGTGCTTCCGATCAGGCTCAGCCACAAGCCGCCCGGAGCCAGTGCGGCAGCGACCTGTGCCGCGAATCGCTGCCTTTCGCCTGGTTCATCGGACACATGAAAACAACCGCGGTCGAATACGAACTGGAACGGCCCGTCGGGCGGCGGTGCTGCGAGAAAATCCAATGCAGCAAAGCGGCAGGGCAGAGCGCGGCCCCTCATCTTGGCCTGTGCTTTTTCGACGGCGACCGGCGAGACATCGATTCCGAACACGTCGAAACCGCGCTCGGCCATCCAAATCGCATTCGTGCCGGTACCCGCACCGATCTCAAGCGTCGGACCAGGCTTGACTCGGCCCGAAGCGACGAACTCGACGAGCACAGGCTCTGGCTGCCCGGTGTCCCAGGGTAGCTGTCCCGAGGCGTAGGTCTCGTTCCATGATGGATGTGGCATACGAACGAGTTTAGCCGGTTCCAAAGGGTTAATCGAGTCGTTCTCGTATCTCCGCAACCGTCTATTTTCGCAACGTCCAGCGGGAGCACAAATCTGGAATCACGAAAATACCAATTGACATTCAGTCGAAATCCACTACCATATGGTTGTGGATAGCCTGAATACAACGTTTGCTGCTTTGTCTGATCCAACCCGGCGGGCGATGGTCGAACGGCTCACCCGCGGGCCTGCCTCTGTACATGGCTTGACGGAGCCGTTTGCACTGTCGCAGCAGATGATTTCAAAACATATTGCCTGTCTGGTGCGGGCGCGAATTGTAATCAAATCGAAGCATGGACGAGAGAGTATTTGCAGGCTGAGGCCGGAGGCGATCAAGACGGTCAGCGACTGGGCGATCAGCTATCGCCAGTTCTGGGAAGAGAGTTTCGACAAGCTTGATGTGGTTGTGAAGCGAATGAAAGAGGAGGTTAGGAATGACAAAAAACACGGTGAATGAGAACGAGCGGATGGTTGTCACAAGAGTTTTCGATGCCCCACGCGAATTGGTCTGGAAGGCGTGGACTGACCCGAAACACGTGATGCAATGGTGGGGGCCGAAGGGCTTTACTTCGCCTGTTTGCCAGATGGATTTTCGCGTGGGAGGAAAATTTCTCTGCTGCATGAGAACGCCGGATGGCCAGCAGTTCTGGAATGCTGGTGAATACCACGAAATTATTCCGCACGAGAAGATCGTTTACTCGATGTACTTCGCCGACTCGGAGGGAAACAAGGTTGATCCTGCGCAGTATGGAATCGAACATGAGGCCATGGACGATGCGCACGATGTGGTTATTTTTGAGGATTTTGGGAACGGCCAGACGAAACTCACCATGATTGGCAATGAAACCATGGAAGACGCAAAGAATAGCGGGCAACTCGAGGGCTGGAATGAGATGCTCGAGAAA
>JBOGMA010000151.1:0-2061 GCA_050746465.1 Acidobacteriaceae bacterium | reverse complement strand
CTTTGATCTGGTTCTATTGTAACATGCCGCAGGCCGCCAGAGAAGGCGAAAAGGCGGCATTATGCGCCGCCTTTTCAGTGATTTACGAGACTACTTCTGAGCCTGTTCGAAGCGCTTGTTCACTTCGTCCCAGTTGACCGTGTTCCACCATACGGCGAGGTAGTCGGGACGCTTGTTCTGGTAATTCAGATAATAGGCGTGCTCCCAGACATCGTTGCCGAGGATGGGGTATTTTCCGTGGAGGAGCGGGTTGTCCTGGTTGGCGGTGGTGGTGATGGCGAGCTTGCCGCCGTCCCAGATGACCCAGCCCCATCCAGAACCGAACTGCTTGGCGGTAGATTCGTTGAACTGCTTTTTGAAGGAAGCGAAGTCGCCGAAGTCCTTGCGAATCTGCTCGGCGATTTTGCCGGTGGGTTCGCCGCCGCCGGCGGGCTTCATGATGGCCCAGAACATGGAGTGGTTGACGTGGCCGCCGCCGTTGTTGCGGACGGTGGTGCGGACATCTTCAGGAACGCTGCTGAGGTTTCTCAGGAGGTCTTCGGCCGTGTGCTTGCCCAGATCGGGGTGTTTCTCGACGGCGCCGTTCAGGTTGTTGACGTAGGCCTGATGGTGCTTGTCATGGTGCAGGGTCATGGTTTGGGCGTCGATGTGGGGCTCAAGCGCGGCATAGTCGTAAGGAAGAGGCGGAAGTTGGTAGGCCAATGCAGTTCTCCTTCACTTGTTGGTTGCGGCTCAAAACGGTGAGCGGGTCCGCTGTTGGGACTCAGACGAAGTGGTTCACTTCCCATGATAGTGGATGCGCGGGAGGGCTGCAGCGGTTCGGTTTTTCTGCTATCGAAAGTATCTTGGAGCGAGGCGTGAAAAGCGGGCGCTGTTCCGATAAGCTTTACAGAATTACACTCTACAGAGAGAGAAAAGAAGACCGCGTCCGCTGCACGCTCGGATCGCGCCTGCTTGCAGTACTGATCCTGTTTTGAATCAATCAAAGATAACTCGCCGGCAACTGCTGAGGACGGCAGGGGCCTCGGGCATGCTTGTATTGGGCTCGCCCGCCGCTTCGCTCGCAGCAGGGTTTCAGAACGAGGAGAATGCGCCTCCGGTGAAGGCCGGCCAGCAGCCTACCACCGAACAGGAGGCAGCGCAGAAATACAAGCAGGGGCCGGGCGTTTTCATCAATCGACCGCTGTCCCAGGTGTCGAAGGCCGCCGACGCGCTGATGGATGACCTGGAAGGCCGCGGATGCGACTTCTTCTACAACGAAGTTGGAGCGAAGAGCGGACTGGTGCGGGACCGCGCTCCGGCGGTCGGTTTGTCGCTGAGCCGCGTAGCCAGCATTGCCGCGACGGGCTTTGGGCTGACGGCGCTTTGCATTGCAGCCAAGCGAAATTATTTGCGCGCGTCGCTGTGCGAGCAGCGGGTGGAGCAGACGCTGGCGTTTCTGCTGGAGCAGTGCCCGCACGAGCATGGGTTTCTGTATCACTTTATCGACATCAACAGCGGCGAGCGCGTATTTGGCAGCGAGCTTTCGTCGATCGATACGTCGCTGCTGCTTTGCGGGGTGCTGACGTGCCGGCAGTTTTTTTCCGGAAACTCGCGGATTGAGGCGTTGGCGACCACGTTTTACAGGCGCATTGACTGGCAGTGGATGCTGAACGGCGGGACCTCGCTTTCGATGGGCTGGCTGCCGGACCAGGGATTCCTGAAGCACCGTTGGGACATTTATTCCGAGCTGATGACGATGTACCTGATGGCCATTGGCTCACCCACGCATCCTATTCCCGCGTCTACATGGGACGAGTTGCAGAGGCCCGTTGTGGAGTACAGCGGGATCCAGTACATCAGCGGTGTTGCGCCGCTGTTCATTCACCAGTACGCGCACGCATGGTGCGACTACCGCGACAAGCGCGACCTGCACGCGAATTACTTTACAAACTCGATTGCGGCCACGCGATGTCACCAGTTGTGGTGCCTGGTGCTGGGGCGGAAATTTCCATGGATCGATCAGAATTTGTGGGGGATCACGGCATCGGATTCGCGCAATGGATATCGGGTGTGGGGCGG
>JBOGMA010000150.1:0-3061 GCA_050746465.1 Acidobacteriaceae bacterium | reverse complement strand
GTTGTGCGTAGAGCGGACTACCGAAGCTTGTAGGACCTGCATCCATTTTAGGTAGAAGGAAGCGATAAGACTTTCGCCGCTCGTTTGAGAAGTTCAGTGAGTCGTGGTTATGCCAGTTACGTTGGGATGCTTGCCCTGTGCAGCGTCCCATGCAGCACCCAATTACATGCTTCTCATGGAGCGTTCTTCATGTCTTCTCATTTCCTCTCCCTCGTTCCCGGTCTGCTGTTGAACCTTGCGCTTGTGGTGCTCTGCATGGTGTGCCATGAACTTGGCCACGTTATGGTCGCGCGTTTTCATCACGTTCAGGTGAAAAAAATCGGTATTAGCTGGATGGGCATGTATATCCAAAGAGCGCGAGCAGCAGGCTGGCCTGAAGTTTCCATCTGCGTTGCCGGTGCGACGATGAACCTGGCGCTGGCCCTTGCGTTCTGGAATGTGAATAGCTGGTTTGCGCTTTGCAACCTGACTTTTGCCTGGGTGAACCTGCTACCCATTCCCCACTCTGACGGCAGCCATGCGCTGGAAGCGTTCCGAGCCATGCACCAGCGGGCGAGCCTATAAAACGGCGTACCGGAAGGGAGCCAGATTTTTGACAGGCTCCGTCTCCGGTTTATGTTGAAAAATTCGCCATATCCTCAGCTGATTGGAGTATTCTGGGTCGCGAACACCCCCAGTTAATCCATTTGGAGCAGGAACTATGGCAATTGCACGTCAGGTCATCACTTCCCTTCAGAATGACGGAACCGACCTTCTCGGAACCAAAGCTCTGGCCGTCAAAATCGCAGACGAAAATATTGTTTCCGGGTCATTGCTAACCGTCGAGAGCAACCACTTCTGCGTGCTGAAGTCGCGCGGGGCCGTCCTGAATGTTTATGAAACCGGCCAATACTCGATTACTACCCCGGACAAGCCGATCTTAGGTTCGATTGCGCAGGGGTTCTTCGGCGGTGCGTCGCCCTGGGTCTATGAAGTGATTTATGTCAACCGATCCAAACTGCTGATCCGCAGCCAAGGCGTTGCCACCAGCAAGGAAATGGCGGAGATGTTCTACCAGGTGGACTACTACATCCACGTGGACACTAAGGAATCCGCACTGGAATTGATTACGCACATGCCGTTCAACGGGCACTGGATCGACATTAAAGAAGTAGCCGATTACGCCGGGCCGGCGATTGAGCAGTCGATCAACCAGGTGGTTCAGGTAACCAAGATGGAGGAGATCAACGAGCACATTCAGGAAGTGCGCGAACTGGTTAAGGGCCATCTGTCGGAATTTTTGAAGACTTACGGCATCACGCTGAATGACCTGAAAATCCTCATCATGCCAAAGGACGAGCGCATGCGGGAGCTCATCTCGCTGCAGGCCATTGGGCTCACTCCGATGGAATCGGTGCGTTATTATCTCGCGCTTAAGATGGCGGACAAGGGCCTGGTATCCGCACCGAACGCCGCTGCCGGAGTTCCCTTCAACATCGGAGGAACGGCCACTGGGTTCTATCCTGTGGGCGCGGAAGCCGGACTAAATGGAGACAAATCCGGCAGGAATGGAGAAAGCTAGTGCCGGGAATGGGATTTTACGACGCGGGCGCGCTGCGGCAGATTGCCACCAACCTGTTTTACGGGTGGGGCTACAACTTCTATCGCACACAGAACCAGTTGCGCGCAGACGATCAACTGGTTCGCAGCAAGGCAGCGTGGCTGCTGGGTGGGGCGGCGACCAGCGTCAGCACGGCGGAGACGGAATACCGCCGCGAGTTCCTGCCTGCCCCTTCCCGCGCCAAGCCATTTCCGGATGCCGCGGCCGTTGCGGCGGCGCAGAAGCTGGAGCGGCTCGCACGCGGAATCGGCGCTCTTGAGTTATTTATTCACCAGCAGCCGGTTCCGGAGAATGACCGCATGACGCAGCGGTATAGGCAGGAGGGCGCCACTCTCAAGACGCTGACCGGATTTGACGAGCAGCTTGTTGGGCAATGCCAACTGCTGCGGACCATGGTTGAGAACCAAAACGGCGAGGCCATTCTGGGCGGCCTGGCTGATCTCGAAGCCGGCCTGGCGGCAATTCAAACCACTCTGCGGGACCGCGAAGCCGTACTTCACGATCGTGCATCGTGAAGGCCAATGGAGCGCAGAGGCGTTGCTATATACTGTTAGATGAATCAACTCTTCATTGACTGCGACGGCGTGCTTGCCGATTTCGACAGAGCAGCAGAACAACTCTTCAAACAGAACTCGCGGGACGCTGAAAAAGCGCTGGGAACTGCAGCGTTCTGGAAGCGCATTCGGAACCAGGACAGCTTCTATGGCAATCTGCCGCTGTTGCCGGATGCTGTGGAGTTGTACGAGGCGATTGCTCACCTTGACCCCATCATCCTGACCGGCTGCCCCATTGGGGGGTGGGCCGAACAGCAGAAAATGGACTGGGCGGCGCGCCATTTTCCCGGCCTGCGGATGATCACCTGTTTATCGCGGGAGAAATGCCGGTTCATCATGCATCCAGGCGATATCCTTGTGGACGACTACTTGAAGTATCGCCACCTTTGGGAGCAGGCCGGCGGCGTTTTTGTTCATCACCAGACCGCCAGGCAGACAATTGATTCTCTCGCGAAGCTGGGCGTTGCTGTTCGAGGAGCGGTTAGCAAGAACTAGCGCTTACCTCCCCTGGTGAGTCTGGTAACAGCCGATATCGACTTTTCCGCCGCTTGCCCTGGGCGCTCCGTCCAGGTCTTTCGACCCAACTACTGCCGGGCCCAGGCCGGCTCCCTTCCCTATGGCGGGAGAGCCGTTCTGCAAATGGAAATCTTGGCTGCCGGGGTCTTTAAATTGCGGATCGGCAAAGATCGAATGCTGATCCTGGCCGGTGGCTGTCACGTAGTCCTTGAATGATGCGTAGTCTTTGTGGTTGTAGGACCATTTCACAGCGCTGGGTCCGGCTGGGAAGTAGTAGAGGTTGTGATCCAGCGTGACGGTGGGGACGCCGGGCTGCGTGGGGCCGGAAAGGCTTCGCTGTGCGCGGCCATATTTGCCGATGTAGACGATGTTGTTTTTGAAGACGTTGTTC
>JBOGMA010000149.1:0-10406 GCA_050746465.1 Acidobacteriaceae bacterium | reverse complement strand
GTATAACCTCGGCCGCGGCTTCTGGCTGTTTTTTACAGCCGCCCTTTTCTGGGACGCCGGATTTGGGGTCTATTTCTTCCTGTTCAACCTGTACCTGCTCGACTTCCACCTGAATGAGCGCACGATTGGCCTCGTCAATGGTGCGCTATCATTCGGGCTGATCGTCGGCATGCTTCCGGTCGTGATCCTGACCAGACGAATTGGCTCACGACGAGTACTGATTTTGGGCTTTTTAGCGGCATCGGTTCTCGGGGTGCTGCGGGCCATTTTTGTTGGGGAACAGGAAGCCATCGCCCTCGCATTTATCGCCGGAGTTGTGATGTGCGTCTGGCCGGTCTTGTTCCTTCCGGTTACCGCATCCCTGACTTCCGAGAGCAACCGTACCGCGGCCACCGGCCTGATTTTCTCGATTGGGATTGGAGCAACCGCGTGCGGCGTTGCTGCCTCGGGTTATCTTTCCAGGTGGGTCGGCACATTCGGCATGGCACTGGGCCCGGCGGATGTCAAGCGCGTTGTTCTCCTGCTCTCAAGCGGAGTTGCTGCTTGTGGAACGATCGCGTTGATGCGCTTGCCCGAATTGAGCACCGCGCCGCCTGAAACTGTGACTCTTCGCGAGCAGTTCGCCGTGCTACGGCAGTCCTTTTTGCGCCGCTTTCTTCCGTGCATGGCACTTTGGACCAGCCTGCTCGGCGCGTTTGCGCCATTCGCAACGGTGTACTTTGCACAACAACGGCATCTCTCCCTATCGCACGTGGGATTGATCTTCTCCGCCTCTCAACTCGCTCAGTTAACGGGCGGCTTGGTGGTTCCGCTGGTGGAGCGCAGTTTCGGTCTGTTGCGGGGTATTGTTATCTCCCAGTTGGTCACCGGCATTCTGCTGATGCTTACCGCCATCTCTTCTCATCCCGCATGGTGCATCGTTTTTTTCTGCAGCTTTTCGGCGGCTCAGTGGATATGTTCGCCCGCGATGTATACGCTGTTGATGAACAACGTGGTTGAAGCGGACCGCGCCGGAGCCTCGGCCGTGGTGATGTTCGGCAATTATCTCCTTACCGCCGCCGCCACGCCGGCAATGGGCATCCTGCTGCTGCACTTTGGCTATTCCGAGGTGATGATCGCCATCGCCGCTCTCGAGTGCATCCTCGCAGTCACGTTCCGCTGCCTCATTCCAGAACGGTCCCTGATGTCCGCGCCCTCTCAGATTCGCGCTGAGTCCTTTACGGATTAAAGAACCGAAGCACCGCGCACTCTTCTTCTGGCGCTGAGGTTCGCGCAGACCCGCATGTGCCGCGAGATTGTCCCCGCGATCCCTGGCGAAAGACCCTGCGGGGGTTGTGGCGCCGCGAGCAATGCATCGCGAAGACGCGTTGCTGCTAGTCCTGACTGTTCCTGGCAGGCGTTGTATGGTTAACTTTGTTGCCGTGATTCGATTCCTGTTTTGTGCCCTTGCGATCATTCTGGGCGCCGGACCGGAACCCTCCCGAAGCGATCGGCATGCCCGGAACCGCGGAAAAGATCCTGTGCCGTGCGTTACTTCCATGCCGGGAACAGGAATCGATACACAATTCCGGTTTCCCAAATATTGACGCCGCCCGTGGACGAGAATTGCCTCGAATAGCTGGAGAGGATCCGCGTGTTGTGGGGGAAGTTGTAATCCAGTCCGAAGTCGGCTCGCTGTGTGTTCTGGGCGGGCACGCCGTCGCTCGCAACATTGTCGATGCGAAATGTCTGCTGCATCCGGAAGAGGGGCTCGAATCGGCGCATAAAACCCGCCGATGCATCGTCGTGAAAAGGCCGGTAATCCGTCTCGAACCAATAACCGTATGCGTGCTCGCCGCGCATCGTTTCCGAACGCAGGCGAAACCCTCCATCTTCCGTCTGCCACCAGAGGTGCGCGCCAATGAAGTTTTCATGCACGCCCTGCAGCAGACGTCCATAAGAAGCGCCCACTTCCAGCCGTTGCACTGGAAAGTAGAAACTGCCTCGCCCACCGGCGGAGCGTTGAGAATTGAATTGCAGGTTGCCGCTCCGCGCTGAGAACCAGGCAGCATAACTGAAGGAAGTGTGCGCACTGCTATATAAGGACCCCCGCACCTGACCGCCCAGGCCAACGCCCGTGGCCATCTGCCCAATGGGTTCCGCCAGAGACTCATCCTGAAAATTGCCGATCCACACCGGCGTGAGCCGCTCATTGTAGGTGCCGAAGGGAAGCAGATAGCTTCCCGCCACCACCGTCAAGTGGGGCGTCGCGATGTAATCCCCTTGCAGGTAGTTGAGTGCATCGAAATGCGAGTGATCGTACCCGGTCGAGTTTGGTATAAATTGCTCCAGCAGGATAGCTCGCGATTCCACCATGAAGTGGTCGCCCAGGGGCACCGCGGCCAGCGGTTGGATCAGAGGGATGTAGGTTGTGTTCCCTCCAGTGGTAGTCGTGACGAAAGCTACGCTACCGGAGAGCAGAGGCGTGTCCTGCGCCACCGCCGTCCCGAATAGGCTGAGAAAAAGCAGGAATGCAAACGGGGCTGATCGTCTATGTCGCATAGCCCTTAGCATGGCGCCGGCGCGGTTCCCAGTTGTCGGACGGGTATCTTCAATTTGTCATTTAATTGTCACCTGCCAAGCCGCACTCTTGGCGCTCGCGACGAGTCCCTCGGTGATAGTGCACGTCGTTGCACGAAGCATATGCGATCTAGTGCCAGTACATCGCGCTCCGCACGAAATCGTTGCCTTGCATCCTGTTCCTGTGCCCAGTGCAATCCGTCTTTTGTGCTGGTTTTGGGGAAGACGCCAGATGG
The DNA here is from genome assembly GCA_050746465.1 of Acidobacteriaceae bacterium. Taxonomy (GTDB): domain Bacteria; phylum Acidobacteriota; class Terriglobia; order Terriglobales; family Acidobacteriaceae; genus Silvibacterium. Next base: position 7,611 of record JBOGMA010000149.1, on the reverse strand, counting down.
TGGCGGGTATCGGAATCGAACCGATATGAGATTGCTCTCGGAGGTTTTTGAGACCTCTGCGTCTGCCAGTTCCGCCAACCCGCCAACATTTCTATTAAACCATACAAAGACTGACCCGAAGACGAGAGGATCACCGTTCATTGACGGGCACCCAACGTGATCTGAGTGGCGATCTGCTCACGTATGGAGACCTCCCGGAATGGATAAACCAGAAGTGCATTGCAATGTTTCTCACAACAGAAATTTAAGTAATGCTTGTGTCCGCATGATTGACGATCCATTCTAATCCCGAACCTGCGCGGTTGGACGCTAACCGTTCATTACCACGAATTCGGCTCTATGCTTTGTTCTCCCGATGCTCACCATCGCTTTCAGAGGATTGCAAACATATTCATCGATTGGCGCGGTGGCGGTATCTCCGGTTACACTTGCCGCATTTAAGGAACGACGGCCGCCATGATCAACCGACGCAAATTCATTCAGAGCACTTTAACCTCGGGCGCGGCGATGCCGCTCGCATCGGCTCTACGTGGATTGGAAGCCCAGACGGAGACGTCGGCGAAACAGGTCTCGTGGTCCGAGTCCATGGCGTCCGCCGTTGGGGTCCTTGTACCGCTTCCGGAGCGGCAACCCGCAAGGGACATGAGATCTCTACCCTGGCACATGCGCGTGCGGCGCGTTGGCCAGACGAACATGACTGAACACGACCCGGCGGTCATGAACATTGAGGAGTGGGCCGACTTCTGGCATTCGGCGCAGGTCGATGTTGTGTTTGTGAGCGTGACCGGCATCCTGGCGTTTTATCCATCGAAGGTGCCATTTCACAAGCATGGGAAATTTCTCAATGGGCGCGACTTCTTTGGTGAGTGCGTTACGGCTGCACGCAAGCGCGGAATGCGCGTAGTAGCCAGAATGAGCCCCGACCTGAATTGGCCGGATGCCCTTGCGGCGCATCCGGAGTGGGCCATGCGTCACCGTGACGGATCCGTGCAACATAACGGGCAGGAGCCGCGACTGTTCAAGACGTGCATGTTCTCGAGCTACATGGATGACTATGTTCCGGCGATCATGCGGGAAATCAACTCGCTCTATGAGGTGGACTGCTTTTATACGAATGGCTGGCCGCCCCTCGGTAGCCTTCCGGACTGCCATTGCGCGATCTGCAGCAAGCTGCCATCTTCCGACACGCCGGCATATTGGCGCATCTTCACGGACCGCGTGCTGGAACTGTGGGCGAAGTACGATGCGATTGCCAAGGAGAGAAAACCGGATAGCTTCTTCTTCGCGAACTCCGGCGGGAACGTGCGCGGCGGACCCAACCTGGCCCGGTTGGGAGAGACGGCTATATGGTTTCAGGCCGACAATCAGGGCCGCGCTTGGGAAGAGCCGGAAGTGTGGGGGTGCAGCCTGCAAGGGCGGGTTTGCAACGCCGTCCTGGACGGAAAGTTTGCGGCCAATGTGACGGCGGCTTACTCAACCGGATCGCCCGGGTGGCGCAATTTGTCAAAGAGCGCGGAAGAAACTCGCATGTGGCTGAATGAGACGCTGGCGAGCGGCATGGCGCCGTACTTGCATTTTGTCGGTGCGGAAGGCGGAGCCGGCCTTGACCTGCGATGGCAGGAGTTGGGAAAAGAATACTTTCGCTGGACGGCCAAACACGACAGGCACTTCGCAAATCGGCAGTCGATCGCCAACATCGGTGTGGTAATTGGACAGAGCACACAGCTTCTCTATCCTGGACCAGCCACTGCGCGCACGCGGCGTTACATGCGCGAGACCACGCAAGGAATTTACGACGCATTGCTGTGGGGACGCTTTGCTTTTGATTTCGTCCACGAAGACCGGCTGGAACCTGAGCGCATCGCCCGCTACCGGGCGCTGGTGTTGCCGAACGTGGCCATGCTCAGCGACAGACAATGCCAGCAGTTACGCAACTACGTGGATGCCGGCGGCGCTCTCATGGGCAGCTTTGAAACCGGCCTTTACGACGAGAACTTGAAACCGCGAGCGAATTTTGGGCTGGCTGAGGTGTTCGGCATCAACAAGGCCGGTGAGGTGGTAGGCACAAACGGCAACCCATACTACGCATGGATCGAGCAAGAGAATGCCGCACGTACTCATGCGATCCTTGCGGGGTTTGCCGACACGCGCTGGCTCCCGGGCGCGGAAAATCGCGTGCCACTGAAGCCGATTGCCGATCCGCTTTTGACAGTGGTGCCGGGGTTCGTACGCTATCCGCCGGAGTTGGCGTATCCACCGGTGGCGCACACCAATGAGCCGGCGCTTGTGCTGCGCGACAATGGCGCAGGCCGCACGGCCTGGTTCTCCGGCGACGTGGAGCGCACCTACTGGCTTACGGGCCACGGCGATCTGCTTCGGCTCATCCACAACACACTTCGGTGGCTGGCGCGCGATGAACGCGTAGTCACAGTGGAAGGTCCCGGGTTTGTTGAGACGTTTTGCTGGGAGACGGATCCAGGGTACGCCGTGCATTTACTCAATTACACCAACCCCAACACGCATCATGGATGGTTGCGGTCGGTGGTAAGCCAGGGGCCGCAGCGAGTGAGAATGAATCTGCCATCGAGTGTGCGAGTAAAGGCCGTTGATCTGTTGCGCACCGAGAAGAACATCCCTTTTGAATTGCATGGCCAAGATCTGCGATTCGTCGTTCCGTCATTGGACGACTATGAGGTTGCGGCCATCACGATCGCTTAGATTTACAATTACCAATCAGAATTAGGCAGCCGCGCGGCATCCTCGCAGCAGGGACACTACAGCAAGCTCCGCGCGACGCTAGCGCCATTCCGTTTTAAGAACACCTCTCCCGCTGACGGCAGTTCGCCGCCAGGAAGGCCACTTACCCATCGCGAGGACAGCGCTACGCCTTCATCAAGATGAGGCTGTCATGGTTTACATGCCGCTTGCGGTGCAGGGTTCTTGGGCGAAAATAAGCCGACGTTCCAATTCCACGCGATGTTCCCGGCCTTTCGCCGCAGGCAAACTACCTCTTCATTGAACTCGTACATCCCAGGCAGAAGATGATTTGACGGCTGAGGCGTTTTCGCAAAATCCATATAGGAACCCATCGGTTCGAAGGTCGGCCAATCGGGCTCGTTTGCGGCCTGCGGCTGACCGTTGCGCGCGAACGAGGTCCAGTAACCGATCATTGCGTCCGAAAGACTCCTCTCTTCCGGGGTTGACGGAACCTTCGGCCACATACGCGGCGTGCTATTGAAAGTGCCAAAGACATACGGCAGCTCACTCGCGTGGAACGCATGCAGGCCCCGGTCATCCGACGCAGGATAGCCATGGTCGAAGAAGTAAAGGTAGCTGGGCAGTCCCAGTGCAGCCTGCTTCCTCACCAGCCTTTCAGCAGTCCAACCGTAGAGTGCGTCCCGCGTTGTGGCCAAGATGCTTTCCTCCATGCTGGTACTGGGATAGAGCCGCAGGAATTGGTCAGCCAGATCACCGTAGCGCTCACGAATAATAGCTTCGTAAGCAGCCGCATTGGCTGGAGAACGCGCCGCAAGCATTCGCAAGGAACGGATCTCCCCGCTGTTGAAGCCGGCCAGCAACGGCACGGGCGCTTGCTCACCTTTGTCAAAGACGTCGACCAACTGCTTCGGAAGCACGTGTCCGTCGATCGTTCCCCATGGCACATACCCCGCGGCGGGCGCGGCGGTACTCAGCGTCGCGGCATCCATGGCCCGCATCGCAGCAATATTCGGTGCGTGCAGGGCGGCAGCGAGGCGCAGGCCACTTTCCTCAGCAGAGGGTGAACCGAAACTCGAGCTTTTCAGCTCCGGCGTCGAGATCATGTACGCGCTCTCCGCGATCGCTTTCGCGAACAAACCCCGCGCGGGTGGAGACGCCATAAGATACATGACACTCAGCCCACCTGAAGATTCGCCTGCAATCGTCACGTTCGAGGGATCGCCACCAAACGCTCTTATATTGCGATGCACCCACCGTAACGCTTCAATCAGGTCCAGCAAACTATAGTTGCCGGAGATTCCAAGCGATGACTCTTTACTCAATTCGGGGTGTGCCAGCCAGCCCAGGACACCCAATCGGAAGTTGACTGAAACGAAAACGACACCTCGCTCGGCTAAACGCGTGCCGTCATAGAGCGGATCACTTCCCGATCCGGTGGTTAGAGCGCCGCCGTGTATCCAAAAAAGAACTGGAGCATTGTGCACTTTGGCAGGAGCCCAGATATTCAAGGTGAGGCAGTCCTCGCTCATTGGAACTGGAGTCCAACTGTAGATGGACTCGGTCGCGCTGCGAGGCTGGAAGCACACCGGCCCGAACGCCGCGGCTTTCTTGACGCCCTGCCAGCGCGGCATTGGCTTCGGGGGCCTCCAGCGCAGTGAGCCGACAGGCGGCAAGGCATAAGGTATTCCCTTGAACGTGTTCAGCTGACCTTCCACTCGACCCTCTATTTTGCCAGCCGGAGCGTTTACGATCGGCTGGTTCTCATGAACGGATGACGCAGACACCGATGCGGTCGGTTGAGCGAGACTCGAGGGCGTAAAGGCAATAAAAACGGACGTGAGGGAAAAGGCAAGCAAGCGTGGAAACGACGTCATAACAGGATCTCTCCGGTGGTATGGCTTTCATTTCTAAGCACGCGCGCCAGGACCAGGAATAGGAATATAGCAACACTCTTATATGGGTGGCCGATAGGAGTCTGGGCTACGGAAACAATGACTGCCTCACAGCTCATATCGTGCGCCCCTAAACATAATTGCCGTCAATGCTGATCGCCTGCCCGGAAATATTTCGCCCAGCCGTCGAACACAGGAACAAACACATGAGCGCTACATCATCTGCAGTTACCATCCGGCCCAGAGAAATACTCTTCAGGTATTCCCCGCGCATCGTCTCCTCGTCGAGACCTTCCATCTTGGCACGGGCACTGATGACGCCGTTCATTCTGGGTCCTTCCACAATGCCAGGCAAAAGTGCATTTACCCTGATGCCGTCGCCGCCAAGTTCAATGGCGAGTGATTTGGCAATCCCCACGATGGCCCACTTCGTTGCAACGTACGGCGTGCGCCACGGAATCCCCATACGGCCCGCAATGGAAGAAATGCAGATGATGCTGGCGGTTCCGGATTCCCGCAACATCGGTACAGCGTGGTGCAGGCAACGGTATTGCCCGTTCAGGTTTACTTCAATTGCGCGAGTCCATTCGTCTTCCGTGATCTTGTCCACTCCAGCTGTCGGTCCTGCTATGCCGGCGCAATTGACTAAGACATCGAGGCCTCCGAACCTAGAACGCTGCACTTCGAACAGCGTTGCCACCTGCTTTGCCTCACCCACATCGGCGTGGGTAGCCTGACAGGAAGGAAGTGATTTTTGGAAGGCCGCCAAAGTAGCATCGTCTACATCGCAGATGTGAATTTCAGCGCCCGTTTCCGCGAATGCGGATGCAATGGAAGCTCCGATACCGGATGCGCCTGCGGTCACTAACACTCGCAATCCCTTGGGAGGTTGGAGTCGGTCCTGGAACGTCATTCTTGATCCTTATCTTTCATTTCAATTCTTTCCGGTGATTGAATAACGTTCCACAGTGATCAGGCAAAATGAACGTTCTTTTCGCCTTTCAGATGCAAGATCTCCCTGACTTCCCACGGCAGGGCAATCTCCATGGAGAGTTCCTCGAGAATCCGCCGGATCTTCCTCACCTGCTCGGCGTTGCTCGTCGCCTTTGCGCCAGGGCCGATGAAGAGGTTATCTTCCAGCCCCACTCGCACATTTGCACCCATGATGGCTCCCATGGTCAAAAGGGACATTTGACGACGACCCGCACCCAGCACCGAAAAAAGGTAGTCATCTCGCCCGAATAATCGGTCTGCCGTGGATCGCATGACAAAAAGATTTTCCGGGTCTGCACCCAGGCCGCCCAGAATTCCGAAAACAGCCTGAATGAATATAGGAGGCTTGATGAGGCCGCGATCAACGAAGTAGGCCAGATTGTAGAGATGCCCCACGTCATAGCACTCGAGTTCGAATCGGGTGCCGCTCTCTCCAAGATTGGCAAGAATATATTCGATATCTGCAAACGTATTCTTGAAGATGCCGCTCTTCATGCCCTCGATCTTCGGCTTCTCCCAGTCATAACGCCAGTTCGTGATCCGCTCGGCTACTGGATGGATGGAAAAGTTCATCGAGCCCAGGTTCAGCGAGCACATCTCAGGTTTTGCCTGGAGAGGATACGCAAGCCGCTCCTCAATAGTCATGTTCGAGCTTCCGCCGGTGGTGATATTGATGACCGCGCTTGTACGTGCTGCCACGGCCGAACAAATCTCCTGAAAAACAGCCGGATCTCCCGTGGGCTTGCCGTCCCCGTTCCGCGCATGGAGATGAACAATCGCTGCGCCGGCCTCGGCAGCCTCAACGGCGCCTTCAATAATCTGCGACGGTGTGATGGGAAGATATTCCGACATCGTTGGAGTGTGAACAGAACCGGTGACAGCGCAACTCAGGATAATCTTGCGTTCTTTTTTGGCCATGTTCCGTCTCGACACGATTACAACCGGATGATGATAGAAGGCAGATGAGAAGGCGCGACAGGTTTCGAGCGGACATTTTCGTGTCGTCTTCTGACACCCGCTATCAAGCCAACGAGAGGCCGTTGGCGCAAGCACAACTTCCGTGCTTTGCGGCGCGCTAGGGCAGCCCTCCCCTTGGCACGTCGGCGATTGTCTCAACTGTGCCGTCCGGGCGAACGGCCAGGACTCGATGGGTATAGACGTCGGAGGAATACGGCCTTCCGTCAAGCCAGCGCGGGCACTCCGCGAACAACAATTCCATCGAGCAGGGTTTCGAACTTCGGCATAGTTTCCAAAGCGGCTAAAGCGTCAGCAGCGAAAATGTGCCGGAGTGCTGCCGGTCCATCTGCGAAACGCGTGACGGAAGTTTGCGGCGTCACTGAAGCCCACGAGTTCTGAAATATCATCGACACTCAGCTTCGTCGAACTGAGATACTCGCTCGCGAGATTGCAACGGACATCGTCGAGAATTTGCGTAAAGGAGGTTCCTTCGGCATGAAGCTTTCGATTGAGCGTTCGAACGGTCGTACCCATCTGACCCGCTACGCGCTTCATGCTCGGTGAGTGTCCGGGTGTGGACGCAATCATCTGGTACACCTCCCCGCTGACATCGCTCGATGTCTTTACTTCACCGAGAATGCGATCGCAAGTCTCCTGCAATATCTTCGCGGTTAGGCCGTGCGCCAGAGGCGGCTTCGCAGAGAGAATTGATTTTGGATAGATGAGTTCAGACGTCGGCTGACCGAACCGTACAGGGCAGCCAAGATATCGCTCGTAGAGATGGACATGGCGTGGGGCAGTATACGAAAGCGCAGCGTGAACAGGAAGGTAAGAGTCGCTTTGCACAACAGCGCGCTTCACGAACTCATCGTTGTGCTGGATCTTCGCTTCGCTTTGGCCACGGACCACCATTCCGCCCGTCATCCAAAGCATGGCGAAGGCAAGTGTGGCGCCTCGTGTACGAACTCTATTCATCGCTTCCTCTGGCCTAACTCGCCGATTTCCTGCATTCATTGTGCGAGTGGTACGGCGCTCACTCGACTGTTCTCAG
>JBOGMA010000148.1:0-5214 GCA_050746465.1 Acidobacteriaceae bacterium | reverse complement strand
GAACGGTCGGCCGCGTCCCAGGGCGTTGAGGTCATAGGCGTTGATCGATGCACCCTGAAGCGTTCTGATCCGAATGCGCTGGTCCTGGGTTTTGGAGGATTCGACGAGCTTGCGATACGGCAAGGGCTCATTCGACTCGCAAAGGCATTGAGCCAGTAGCTCTCAGAATGCGATCCGTACTCTCGACTAGACGCCAAATCGCCAAGTCGCAAATCGAGCCATCCGCTCGGGATCTATGATGTTTTCTATTGCCATCTAACCGATTAGATGGTATAACGATGGATCATGACGAAATTGATCAGCTCCGGGACGGCGGCGCACACTGGCAAACGCTCTCCACTTCGAGGTAGTGCCAGGAATCTCATTCCTCGTAAGCTGATTGCCCGTCAGGTCGCAGGACATCTGGCACTCGATTTCTGCAATACCGTGGGAGAACACCGCGCCGAGCGTCCCGACGAACTGTGGCGCGATTGGGAAGCGTTTCTGCGATGGGCGACTCAGGCCGGCGTGATCGGACCTGAATCTTATTTCGAGTTGCTCCGCTATCCCGAGCCCCTCGTCGAAATCATCCGGCTTCGTGAGACGATCTATCGCGTCGGACTGGCGATCGCGGACGCTCGCCCTATATCCGCGCGCGATATTGAGTACATTCGCGAGCGCGTCAATGCGCCCCGCCCCGCAATCGAGTTCCGTAATCATGCAATCCGATGGCACCCTGCTCGGCTGCATGCGTCAGCGCAGTTGTGCGCGGTCTTCGCCGGCGAAGCGCTCTCACTGTTTTGCTCGACAATGGCCGAGCGGATCGGGGTCTGCGAAGGCGGCAACTGCGGCTGGCTGTTCCTTGACCAGAGCCGGGGCAAACGGCGGCGCTGGTGCGACATGAACGACTGCGGCAACAGGGAAAAGGCGCGCCGGTATTACGAGAAACAGAAAGGGCTGTGATTGTCGAGACCGGTGGCCTGGCCCCAGAGTCGAGTGTCTTCAAAGCGCCTCACGATCTGGAATGGGCAGGGAGCAGCCCATTCGTGCCCGGAGTTCGCAATTCAATAGGAGGATAGTCCGATGAGAAGTGAAACGACAGGAAAGTTGGCGGTGATGTTATTAGTGCTCTGCTGCTCAACGTGTCTCGCGCAGAGCAAAACGATCGATTCCGGCGCGCGTCGGCAGATCGACGCAGGAAACCAGCAGTGGGTTGATGCCATGAAACAAGGCAATATCGCGCTGCTTACGGATGGGTACACAGAAGACGCCGTGGATTGCAGCCCGGAGGGCGCCTTGAGGAACACACGAAGGCAGAGATGGCAGAGCTCGGTAAGGCCGACTCAGCTTCTGTGGTCAGTATGGGTTCGGTTCAGCGGGGGCGCTATGTTTATGAATGGGGTCAGGCCAAGGCCCACTTCCCAAATGGGAAAAGCATTGTTGACCGGTATCTAACTGTTTGGCAACGGCAACCGGATGGAACCTGGAAGGTTTTTCGTAATCTGGTGATTCCCAGCAAGTGATTTTTCGAATTGCGGAAGGGTGGATAGCCGTTGGGGACGGGTCAGGAGCATTGCGATGTAGTGAGGCAGCTAACGGAGTGACTTGGCATATACGCGCCAGTTGACGTTCCCGGGCTGCGGCTGAGAGCATTGGCTTTTCAACTGCAGCCGAGCTCTATTTGCTATCTCAGGTTGAGCATGGATTCTGTACGCCATTTTCGCCTCGGACTCCGCCAGTTCCGGAAATCGCCTGGATTTTCCGTCACCATCATCCTTACATTTGCGCTGGGAATTGGGGCCGCTACCACCATTTTTTCGCTGGTTGAAGGCATCCTTCTACGACCGTTGCCATTTCGGGATCCCCAGCGCCTCGTTCTTTTGGGCGACCATCTCGGTAATGGCCTCAATCTAAGTGTTTCCGCCGCTGAAGTTGCCACCTACGAGCATGCTGCGCGGACTTTCTCCTCAATGGGCGCCTACATCACCAAATCCTGGGAACTCTCTGGTGGCCCGCTCTCTGAATCGGTGAACGGCGCGCGTGTCACCGCAGGCGTTTTTCCCACGCTGGGCGTCGCGCCCATTGTCGGCCGCGTCTTCACTCAACAGGAAGACGATGCGCACGCTCCCGTCGCTGTTATTAGCTACTCGCTGTGGCTCAATCGCTTTCACCGTGATCCGCATGTTATAGACGCCACGATTACACTCGACCGCAGGAACTACACCATCATTGGTGTCATGCCTCGGACCTTCGAATTTCCGCTGCTCCCCGGCCGTGTCGGCCAGTCGCAGTTATGGGTGCCCATGAGCTTCACAGCCGATGAGCTATCCCCATCCAATGGCGCATGGGGAATCCATCTCGTCGCACGTCTGAAAGACGGAGTTACTGTTGAGCAGGCCGCTCGGGACGCAAATCGCATCGCGCAGCAGGTCATGCGCAATTTTCCCCCTGATATGTCTGCCATCCACATACGGGGCGATGTTCTTCCTCTGCGCGAATCAGTTGTAGCAGGAGTGCGCCCTCTGCTCCGCATGCTTTTTCTCGCCGTTTGCATTGTGCTATTCATCGCCTGCGCTAATGTAGCGATCCTGCTGCTGGTCCGTGCTCTTCGACGCCGCCGTGAGCATGCCGTACGTCTCGCGCTCGGAGCGAATATAGGCTTCATTCTCCGCGAGAGCGTGGGTGAAGGTCTTCTGCTGAGCCTCGCCGGCGGCCTCCTCGGTCTAGCTCTGGCCGCAGTTGCTCTGCGCGCTGTAGTGCCGCTACTTCCCGCGTCCATGCCGCGCATAAATGCCATTTCCATCAATACGGGGGTTGCGGGTTTCGCTTTCCTCATTGCCGTAGCAACCGGAGTTCTATGCAGCCTTGCTCCTGCCTGGACTGCAGTCCGAACCAACTTGATTGAGGGGCTCAAGGAAGACGCTCGCTCCGCCACCGGCAGCTTACGCCAGAATTGGCTCCGCTCTTTTCTCGTTGTAGCGGAAATTGCGATCGCCACCATCCTGCTCACCGCTTCGCTCGCTTTCCTGCGCAGTTATCAGAAGATGCTCGCCGTCGATCCCGGCTTCCACCCCGACCATGTGCTCATTGCGGGATACCGGTTACCTGCGCAGCAGTATGCAACCGAATCGTCCATGGCTACGTTCAATCGTGAGGTCGTCAGTCGTCTCGCTATCCAACCCGCAACCGTTGCTGTGGGATTGGCCAACACGCTGCCTGATACGGGCGGAGGAGCGCTGGGCGGCTTCACGATAGAAGGCGTCCCCATTACTCAATGGAAGCTCAGGTTTGCTCCCTTTATCGAGACCTATGGTGATTATTTCCGGGCACTCGGTATTCCCCTGATCGCTGGTCGCCGTTTCACCCCGCGCGATAGATTCAACTCACCGCTGGTCTGCATCGTCGATCAATCCATGGCTAAAGAAGAGTGGCCGGGTCAGAACCCCATCGGCAAGCGCCTGCACATCGGTAATCCCAAACGCAACCTGCCCTGGGCCACGGTGGTCGGAGTGGCGCCCGATATTCGCACCGATTCCCCCGACCAGCCCGCAGGCGAGCAATGGTATTTCCCGCTGGAGCAACCCGCCATCATCGAGGGGCTCGGTGCTAACGGCATGGTCGATCTCTCCAATGGCTGGATCGCTCTCCGCTCCACCTTGCCGCCCGCGCAGATGATCCACACTCTGCGCTCAGTGGTCGCCGGTATCGATCCTCGGTTGGCTCTCGATCCCGTGCAGCCTATGTCCGACGCCGTCTCAGGAGTCGAGGCACCCCGTCGCTTCAACACGGGACTCATCACGGCCTTCGCGCTCGCCGCCCTGCTATTGGCGGCCATGGGCATATACGCCATCATCGCCTTCAGTGTTTCGCAGCGCACACAGGAGATCGCCGTCCGTCTCGCTCTTGGCGCACAGCGCGGCAATATTGCGCGGCTTGTTCTCGGCTCCGCTGTCAAAATCACCGCCGTCGGCTGCGTGCTGGGCATTTTAGGATCGCTTGCCGTTTCCCGTCTCATCGGCGCATTTCTATTCGGAGTGAGCGCCACGAATCCCATTTTTTACGCCGCGGGCGTTTGCCTCATGTTCGTCCTAGCATTTCTTGCCACGACGCTCCCGGCTCTGCGCGCGGCCGCCGGAGATCCCGCCCGGGCTCTGCGCTCGGAATAGCCCAACAGTCATTCAATGCAGGAAACTTTTTCATTCTCACTGCCCGCCCACAAGCTATGAATCGTGTTGGAAATTCGGTAATGGCATCGTCGCCAACGCCTTGCGACGACTGAGGCAGCTCAACGAGTGACTTATCCTGTTGGTACAAATTGAGAACAGCGGATAGTTCTTCGTTGCTTGAACCGCCTCTCGGCGCATTGGTATCGCGGCAACGATGAGAAGAGGATGGTTCATTGGATTGTGGAGGAGAGGTTTTTACGGGCCAATTGCATGAAGTTCTCCGCCTGCACGGAACCCGGGCCTCGGCGATTCCATGCCATACCAATGCTCCATTCCGCTTCAGGCACTCGTGTCTCCACAAAACGCATCTGCGGCACACGCATTAGCTGTAACGCACTCGGCGCGATGCTGACTCCGAGACCGGCTCTCACGAGATTCAGCGCCGTGAAAAACACATCCACTTCCTGGACAACTCTGGGCACAAATCCCGCGGCTCGGCAGGTACGAAAGACGTGCTCATAGAAACTGACTGAATCACCGCGCCAGGGAATGATGAAGGGTGCATTGCGCAGAGCCGCCAGACCTTTCTTCGCGTCGAAGGTTGCCTTTTCGCTCAGCACTATCATGAGCCGTTCCTTCAGAATCGGCGAGGTCTGGATCTCTTGCACTCGAACAGGAAGGCGCACGAAGCCAACATCGATCTTTCTGTCGATGAGCGCCTGGGTTTGATCGGCGGTGGACATGTTGCGCACCGACAAATCGACACTGGGATACTTCTCTCTGAATCGCAGGATCAGGTTCGGCAGGCCTCGCGCGAGAGTTGCAATGCCAAAGCCAACTCGAAGAGTTCCTGCCTCGCCTTTCATGGCGCGGCGAGTGATCCTCTCTGCGGATTCAGCATCTTCAACCAACTGCCGAGCGTGTTGCAGCAGCACCCGGCCGGCGGGGGTGAGATGCAGCCCGCGAGAACGCCTGAGTATTAGTTGGCCGCCCAGCCGGTCTTCCAAACGGCGAATCTGTTTGCTTAACGCAGGCTGGGATATGTGGAGAATCTCTGCTGCGCGGCGGA
>JBOGMA010000147.1:0-5252 GCA_050746465.1 Acidobacteriaceae bacterium | reverse complement strand
GGAATCATGGCAGGCAGCCCGCGCGTCACCCCGCTGGTGAAGAACAGGTCGAGCCCCATCTGCGCCTGTTTTTTATTCTTCAGGTCCGACGGCGCATGCCACGGATCAACCGACGAGCACAGCGTCGCTGTCTGGTCCTGGTCAGCGGTGTGATAAACGACATCGTGAAATTTTCCATCGGCCGTTGTTGTGCCGAAATACAGCTCGCGAATGCCGTAGCCCACGCAATTGCGCGGATCGGAAGAACCATGCGAGTCGCAGGTATTCGAAGACTGCGTCATCACCACGCGGATGTATTGGACAGGCAGCGGCATATCGGCAAGCCGAATCGTCTCCGTCCCGCCCTGGCCGTTGTTGATCGCGCCGTGCGGAAAGGTCTGCCACACGCCGCTGATGGGATAGTTGGCCGGGTCCAGCTTGCCGGTCCAGTACTGGACCAGAAAGTTCTTCGCATACGGATCGGCCCAGGCGATCCGTATGCTGTCCGCAAGCTGCGGAATGCCAAGGTCCAGCGTGACCCACTGCGGATGCAGCGAATCATCCTCGCCCGTATAGCGGCTGCTCAGGTAGGGATTGCTCTTCCAGTAGGAATTGAGGTCGCCATCGGTCAGGCGCGAGTAGCCGCTGCCCACAATGCCGTTGTTGCGGGTGAATCCGCGATGCGGCAATGTGTAACCGTAAGAGTAGCTAATCATGGTGCTGGTCGGGGTCGAGGAGCCGGTGAAGTATCCTTTTCCGCTCGGGTCGCTCCAGGTTCCGGTGGGGTTCCAGTGCCAGGCCTCAATCATCAGCTCGGTGTTCTGCCGATACGTAATCGGCTGCCAGCCCGCTGCGAAGACCTGCTTCAGAGTTTCCGGATTCAGGTCATCATCAATCGCCTTCACCGGAATGCGATCGATGCCCGCGCCGAGAGTCTCCGTCGGCACAAAGCTGTTGGTTGAGTGGCTCAGATCCACGTGCACTGTTTGCGCGGCCGCAGAAAGGCCAAATAGGCAGGAACAAAGCGCCAGCAGAGCAGGCGCCTGAATACGATTCGACATGCGTTCCCCACTTCCCGGAATTCCGGGCGATCGCGAGATGGAGACTACATTACTCGGTCTTGCGAACCGCCCCCTTCGAGCCCAAAGTCAGCGTATTCGTGTTCCAGCCGCTGACTACAACTGTGGCGCCTGCGGTGGAGTTGGCCGGCAGCGTCGCCGTCAAATCGCGGTGCTCTCCCGGCATCAACTCCACAAAGTCGTCGCTCCATAGCAGCGGGATGATCGTCTCACCCTTGGCGTTCTTCCCAATGACTTCCACTTGAAACGCCAGAGCATGAGACGAATTCTCCAGGTGCACCTGAAGCTCGCGGCCATGAAGGGACATCGTCGCCCGGACATCCGCCTTTGGCAGCGACTTCAAATCCTGCATATCCGCGTAAGTAGTGGCCGGAGTATGCGTGTAGTTCGTCTTCTGCCACTCAAACACCGTCAGCTTCGAGGGAATCCAGTAGAAGTTCCGGCTGATCACCTTGCCCGACTTGTCCGTCATCCGCAGCCGGACATAATGGGGCGCGTTCTCGAAGGCGCTGTCGGGAATATCCAGCACCCGCTGCGAACCATCGGCGGCAAGGTCAATCGTCTTCGTCTGGTCAAACACCCGGTGTAGTTGCGGGTCGTACACCTCCGCATGTACCGTCAGCGAAGGATGAGCCACAGGCAGGCTACTGACCGCGTAGATACTGTGGTCATCGTAAGAATACTGAACATGCAGCGGCTCGCAGGCCTTTTTGGTTCCAAAGTATCCGCCGCCGGTGTTCAGGTAATAGTCGTAGAGGTGCCAGATCGTGGAAGGCCATCCATTGTTCAGCATCCACTGAATCACGCCGGTCGAGGTGTACTTGTTCCGGCCATAGGCCTCGAACATCGCTCGCTCGCCGTCGTAGGTCATCGTCTGCGCCACTCGCACGTACCCCCTCAAGGAGTCAGGCATCCCGTAAGTGGCCTTCATCGCATCGTTAAAGACGTCCAGGTTCTGGAAAGACCCACCGCCCGCGTGGTAGTCCCAGACCTCGTTGATCGGCCACAGCTTGTCTGCAGGAATGAACTTCTTCAGGCTGTCCACCTGCGGAATCGCCGGTCCCGGACTGGTTTCCATGTTGAAGGCCCAGGCCCCGCCGTGTGTCTTGTCCACCTCCCAGTACGAAGGAGAGACGTAATTGTACGGACCCGTCATCTTCACGCCACTCGCACCGGAAACGCTCGTCGGCCGCTGGGTTGCCGAGGAAAGCGTAGGATTCGGCCACCCCGTCTCTTTCTCAATCTTCAGGTAAGCCTGCTCAACATCCGGCGGCGGAGGATTATCACTGCCGTTCAACCAGACCAGCAGCGAGGCATGATGACGAAGCCGCAGCATCTGCGAGCGCAATGAAGCTTCCGCAACCTGATGGTTCTCCGGAGTCCATTTGTTCCAGTGCTCCCACTGGTCGCAGCAACACCACCCTGCCAGAACCAGAATCCCGTTTTCATCGGTCAAGTTGTAGAACTCGGCGCCCTCCAGCTTCGCCTCTTGGCGAATCGCGTTCAAGTGCATGTCCTTGGTCAGGCGAATCTGTTCGGGGAGATTCTCATGGTCCTGGCGCATCATCAGGTCCTGCGACCATCCGCCGCCGCGAATCAGGACCGGCTTGCCATTCACCTTGAACAACCGCGCGCCCTTGTCCGTCAGCTCCGAAGTCATCTCGCGAATGCCCACCCGCGCCGCCGCCGTATCGGAGACCTTGCCATCGCTGCTGAAGCTGACGGTCAGATTCTCCAGCGGATGCGCGCCCATCTCAACCGGCCACCAGATCGGCGGATGCTCAAGCTTCAACTGCGGAAACTGCTCCGGCGAAAAGCTGACGCTCCTCGACTCATGTGCGGCAAGCTCCACGGGCTGATGAAACTTCTTCCCCAAAAATGTGCCGGAAAGCGTTCCATTCACAGGCTGATCCGTCGCATTTTCCAACTCAGCCGTCACCGTAATGTCAGCAACGTTGAGACTGGAATCTTCAAAATGCGTGGTGATAAATGGATACCGGACGGCGACCGGACCCGTCACCTTCAAATCCACAGGCCCCCAAACGCCCATGTCCTTGTCAGGAGGTGTCGGATTCCAATCGACCCAGTTGATCCCGAGATCGAGCGGCCCTGGAGCGAACGTCTCCACCGCAACCACCGCAGGCTTGCCGGGACTGACCGCCTTGCTGATGTCGAGATTGTAGACACGATACGCCCCCGCAATCTGCTTGGAATCCGCGACCTTCTGCCCGTTCACCCAGATGTCGGCGCGGTAGTTGATTCCGCCAAAGTGCATCCACGTAGTCCGGCCCCGTGCGTCAGCTGGGACTTCAAATTGTTTCCGATACCACCAGCCGCACCGATACGGACTGCCGGCCGGCATTTCCAGATTGGAGAAAAACTTTCCGATCGGATAATCCGCGCCCGGCAGCTTGCGCATATTCATGGCGTAGTAAGGATCGGGATAAATACCGGCCGCAACCTGCGCCGCCAGCACCGTCGTCGGTACCGTGGCTTTTATCCAATCCTTCGTGTCATAACGAAGAGAAGATATCTCCGGGCCATCCGCCTTGATTTTGCAGGCCGACTGAATCGTCCATCCATCCCGCAAGGGCGCAACGCTTGCCAAGCCGTGCTGTGGCATCGTGCGTTGCGCGGAGCATAAGCCGGCTCCAAAAAACATACAGGCCAGAGCAAAAAAGCTTGTCAATTTTCCGCAGCGGTTCCCCATTGGCATTTTTTCTCCTGTAGGTTTCTCCACGCCATGCGAAGGATTCAGCGGCAGAGCCTGAAACTTCGTGGCTAAGACAAAAAATTCTCTCCGAATTGTATGCCGTGAGCGCCGTCCGCCGACAGCAGTCGAAGCCCGATTGAAACGTTTGAATCACCTATTTACGGCTTCACGCCGATGCCTGTCAAGTGCATTGCGTCGCTTCGTTATGAAGGTTCAAGCTCAGCGTTTTTCATCGCAGATTTCGGCTCCGCGGCCCGCGAGCGTAGATGCGCAGGCAAATAGGGCCGAATCAGATATTGATACGCCGCTCCTCCAACCGCTCCCCCAATCAGCGGACCGGCAATGGGCACCCACCAATAATTTTCCGGAGAAGGAAACGCTGCTCTTCCCCAGCCCGCAAAAAAGCAAAACGCTCGAGGGCCAAAATCGCGCGCCGGATTGATAGCCCACGCTTCCAGATAGCCCATGGATGCGCCGATCAAGGCCACCAGCAGGCCGATCATAAACGCCCCGGAGTTCGCCTTGGGAGCCATCTCGTTGTATTGCTCGGTAATCGCAAAAATTCCAAAGATGAGAAATGCCGTCAGGATGATTTCATCGCCAAATGCGTGAAGCGGCGTGATCGCGAACCCCGGATGTGTGAAGAAGACCGCCGCGGATCCGCCCGCCGCGCGTGTCACATGCGCGGCTGCGTTGAAGCGATGAATCACCGGGCTATAAAGAAATAACACCAGAGCCGCGCCCACGAATCCCCCAACCACCTGACTCACGCAGTAAGGGACCACCTTGCTCCACGGAAATTTGCGATACATGGCCAGCGCAAGCGTCACCGCGGGATTGGCATGAGTGCCGGAAACTGATCCCGTGGCATAGATGGCCATCGTCACGCTCAGTCCCCATGCGATGCACACGCCCCAATATGACCCTTGATACGGGCTGGGCGAATACAGCAAGTACATGGCCGCAACCGAGTCTCCAAATCCGATGATGATGAAGACCGCAATGGCCTCGGATATTAACTCCCCGAAATACTGTTTCTTTCCCATTCAGGTTCCAGCCCCGACCGCACGCGGAGTTCGCACCCATCCAGCCGCAGTCATATTTATTCTGTCGGGAAGAAGCGCATGCCCCGGCATAACGAATATTATCGGTCTGGCAGAACAAACAGAAAGATTGCGTATGAAATTTATTCTTTCTCTCGATCAGGGCACCACCAGTTCGCGCGCCATTCTCTTCGACCAATCGGCAAACATCGCCGCCGTGGCGCAGCACGAGTTCAGACAGATTTACCCGAACCAGGGATGGGTGGAGCAGGATCCATACGAGATTCTTACCTCACAACTCAGTTCCGCTATAGAAGTTCTGGGAAAAGCCGGTGCGCGTCCTCGCGACCTGGCCGGGCTCGGCATCACCAACCAGCGCGAAACCACTATCGTGTGGGATCGCGAATCGGGACGGCCAATCTACAACGCAATCGTATG
>JBOGMA010000146.1:0-8856 GCA_050746465.1 Acidobacteriaceae bacterium | reverse complement strand
GGCATCGCCGCCACTACGGGCGTCCATGAGGGCGCGAATCTGGACGGTGAACTGCTCAAGCTGCGAGACCTGGAGGACGCAGACCTTGCCGCCCCACAGCGGGGTGGATTTGAGGATGCAGGCCAGTTCCTCGCGCAGGGCCTGCACGGGAACGCTGTAGTCGGTGTAGAGATAGCAGTGGGCGAGCAGGTCGGCGCTCTTGTAGGTCCAGTTCTGGAAGGGGTGGTCGAGGAAATAGGAGAGTGGCAGCACCAGGCGACGCCAGTCCCAAAGGCGGACGACGACGTACATGGTCCCGATCTCCTCAATCCATCCCCACTCACCTTCGACGATGACGGCGTCTTCAATGCGGAAGGGCTGGGTGAAGGCGATTTGCACGCCGGCTATGAGATTGGAGAGGGTTCCCTTGGCAGCGAGGCCGACGATCAAGCTGGCCAGGCCGGCGGACGCCAGCACGCTTTCGCCGATGTGCCTGATGGCCGAGAACGTCATCAGCATGATGGCCAAAGCGACGATGACGACCAACACGATCACGATGCGGTTCAGCATCTTGAATTGTGTCTGGATACGGCGTGCCGTCAGATTATCTTTAACGTCGATGCGATAGCGGCCGGTAATGACGTCAGTGAAAATTTCGACGCACAGAATTACGAGCCATGCGGCGGCGGCGATGAGGCCAAGCCCGGTGATGTGCTGCAGCGCGTCCATGACTTTGGGCGTGAGCGGGAGGCCGGGCAGGATGACGAGAACGGCGAGAAGCGGGAAGATCCAGCGGGTAGGTCCCTGGGCGTGCCGCGTGAGCGATTGTCCAAGAAGCGCGGCCTTGCGACGCGCGAACCGGCGCAGCACCCAGAACACGATGGCGTGCACGATGAGGGCGATGATGATGGCGGCGGCGAGGAAAGCGACGGCAATCAGGAGGTCGTGCCAATGCTGAAGAAAGTATTGGACCATAGTTTCCCAGTTTAGATGCCGGGATTCCGGGCGTAAGCTGTCCAGAGCGGGATGCGAGATGCGGAATCCGGCGAGAAAGCTGAATCTTTATCTCGATATCAAGCATCTTTATATTGTGATGAAGGACTCGGGTAAAAACAGTTCCGATACCAGCGGGGTTCATTTGTGGCTGGTGCTGTGGAAGGCGTTTCGGGCGATGGAGGCCGAGGCGGGGCGGAGCATAGCCGGGTTGGGGCTATGCCAGAGCGACTTTGGCGTGATGGAGGCGCTGCTGCACAAGGGCCCGCTGGCGGTAAAGACGCTGGGAGAGAAGGTTCTGCTGACCAGCGGCTCGATGACGGCGGCAATTGATCGGCTGGAGCGGCGCGGCTGGGTTGTGCGCGGAGATGATCCCGGGGACCGGCGGAGCCGAATTGTGCGGCTCACACCGGATGGGCGCAAGACCATTCAGGCGCTGTTTCGCAGTCACGAGCGGGACATGGAACGGGCTGCGGAAGGGCTGACTCGGGACGAGCGGGCGGAGTTGGTGAGGCTGTTGCGAAAGCTGGGCAAGGGCAGGGACCAGGGCTCAGGGCTCAGGAGAGCAGGGATTAGTTGGAGAGTTTAGGAAGGAGAGGAGGAAGTTATGGCGACTACTTTGAAGAATAAGGCGGTACTGGCGGTTTGGGGGCCGGGATCGAATCACTGGGTGGGGGATGGGTTTCCGGTGCGAAATCTGTTTCCGTCCAACGGAATTGATGCGCAGGTGAATCCGTTTCTGATGCTGGATTATGCGGGGCCGCTCTATTTTGAGCCGGCGAAGAAACGGCAGGGAGTGGGCGAGCATCCGCATCGCGGGTTTGAAACGGTGACGATTGCTTATCAGGGAGCGGTGGACCATCGTGACTCGGCGGGGAACTCGGGAACGATTTATCCGGGCGACGTGCAATGGATGACGGCGGCGTCGGGCGTGGTGCATGAGGAGAAGCACGAGCGAGCCTTTGCCGAGAAGGGCGGCGTGTTTGAGATGGTCCAGCTCTGGGTGAACCTGCCGGCGAAGCACAAGATGTCGGCACCGAAATATCAGGCGATTACGAAGGAGCAGATTCCCGCGGTGAAATTGGGCACGGAGAGTTATGCACGGGTGATCGCGGGTGAGTTGAACGGTGTGAAGGGACCGGCACGGACGTTCACTCCGCTCAACGTGCTCGACGTGCGCGCGAAGGCCGGGGAGCGATTTGAGTTGGCTCTGCCGGAAGGGCAAAACGCGGCTCTGGTGCTGCTGAAGGGCAGCGTGAAGCTGAACGGCGACGCATCGCTCGCGGGCGAGGCACAGATCGCCGTGCTGGACCCGGATGGCAATGGCCTGAGCGTTGAAGTCGGCGAAGACTCAACACTGCTGGTTTTGAGCGGCGAGCCGATCAACGAGCCGGTGGCGAGCTATGGGCCGTTTGTGATGAACACGCAGGAAGAACTGGCCCAGGCGGTGAAAGATTATCGCGAGGGGAAGATGGGACATTTGGGGTAAGCGAAACCTAGCCAAACTGAAAAGCCTCCGTTCTCAGCGCGGGGGCTTTTTCTTATGCAAGGTTCGGCCTTGTACATTTCCCGCTGAAACGCTACAAAGACAGGTATGCCGAAAAGCAAGAAGACGGACGGCCCGCCGGAGACGAGCCCATTTTTGCCCGGGAAGCCGATCAGTCTGAGAACGCTGGGTGATTACCTGGACCTTTCTCCGGCGACGATTTCGCTGGTGCTGAATAATGCCCCGGGGGTGCGGTCGATTCCGCAGGAGACGCGGGACCGAGTGTTGGCGGCCGCGAAGAAGTTCGATTACCGTCCGAGTTTTTATGCGCGTTCGCTGCGGCGGCGGCAGAGTTATTCCATTGGCGTGCTGGTACCGGAGTTGAGCGACGGCTACTCGGTGCTGGTGATGAACGGCATTGAGGAAGTGCTGATCGAGGAGGGGTATTTCTATCTGACCGCGAGCCATCGGCGAAAGGCTGACCTGGTGGAGGAGTATCCGCGGCTGCTGATGGACCGGTCAGTTGAGGGATTCATTGCGATTGATACGGCGTTGCAGCATCCGCTGCCTCTGCCGGTGGTGGCGGTGGCCGGGCACAAGAAGATTGAGGGCGTGACCAATATCATGCTGGACCACCGGCGGGCGGCGGAGCTGGCGCTGCGGCATTTGCATCAGCTGGGGCACAGGCATATTGCGTTTATGCGCGGGCAGACGTTCAGTTCTGACTCGGGCGACCGCTGGAAGAGTTTTATGACCGTGGCGAAGGAGCTGGGGCTGGAAGTGCAGTCGGACCTGATTATTCAGCTTCAGGAAAATATTTCGTCGCCGGAGTTGGGATATCCGGTGGTGCAGCAGTTGCTGAGGACGAAGAGGCCATTCACGGCGCTGGTGTCGTTCAATGACGTGGCGGCAATAGGAGCGATTCGGTCGTTTCGCGACCACCACCTGCGGGTTCCTGAGGATGTTTCGGTGATTGGGTTTGACGATATTCAGGGCGCCGCCTACCACAATCCCAGCCTGACCACGATTCGGCAGCCGCTGAACAGCATGGGAATAACGTCGGCACGGGTTTTGCTGGATCGACTGCGCGGGAAGAAGGACTATCCCGAGGAGATAGCTATTGTTCCGGAACTGATCATTCGGGAGTCGACGATGCCGCCGAATCCGAAGCGGATGGCTGGCCAGGGATGATGCCCGATTCATGCAGAGATAAACAGTTTTACTAATCTATATTCCGGGTGCTAGGATGTTTTCTTCCCAAAGGAGTCACCCACTTGATCAACCGACGCCAGTTCCTTAACTACGGTGCCGCATTTGCCGGCATGGCCGCATTTTCCCGCTACGCGCTCGCCGCCAATCCTTACATCCTTCCTGAAGAAACGACAATTCCCGAGGTCGATATTGCCGGAGCGCGCTTCCCGGAGCATTTTCTGTTTGGAACGGCGACGGCTTCCTATCAGGTGGAAGGCGGATGGAACGCGGATGGCAAGGGCGAGTCTATTTGGGACCACTTTGCGCACACACAGGGAAAAATCAAGGGCGGCGACACGGGGGATGTGGCGTGCGATACATACCATCGGTATAAGGAAGACGTTGCGATTATGAAGCAGCTCAACCAGAAGAGCTGCCGGTTCTCTGTGGCGTGGACGCGGATTCAGCCGACGGGCACGGGCGCGGTGAACCAGAAGGGGCTGGATTTCTACAGCCGTTTTGTGGATGAGTTGTTGGCGGCTGGCATCCGGCCCATGTGCACTGTGTTCCATTGGGACCTGCCGCAGGCCCTGGAAGATGAAGGCGGCTGGCCGAAACGCGATACCTATAAGAAGTTCGCGGATTATTCCGCGATTCTGGCGAAGTCGCTTGGCGACCGCGTGAATACCTGGGCGATTTTCAATGAGCCGTGGGTGTTCACGATGCTTGGCTACGGCACAGGAGTTCATGCGCCGGGCAAACAGGACATGAACCTTTTCCTGAAGGCTGCGCATACGGTGAACCTGGCGCAGGGCGAGGCGTTTCGCGCGATGAAGGCGGCATCGCCGCAGGCGAAGATCGGGTCGGCGTTCAGCATGTCTCCGGGCGCGCCCGCGACGGACAGCGCGGCGGACAAGGCGGCGGCGGAACGGTTCCACGCGATTAACAACATCTTCTTTTTAGAGACGGCGCTGAAGGGCAAATATCCCGATCCGTTTGAGGGCAACAAGGAGCCGTTCGAAGTGATGGGCATTCAGCTGGGTGATGGGAAGATTATGCGCGCGCCGCTGGATTGGATTGGGATCAATTACTACAACCGACACATTGTGGCTGATGCAGGGGAGGGTGGGGAGCAGCCCGACCTGCGCTACAAGGAATGGATGCCGGCGGTCGGGCCCATCACTTACAACGGATGGGAAGTGTGGCCGCGCGGGCTCTACGACATTGTCACGAAGATCTCGAAGGAGTATGGGCGACCGGTGATCGAGATCACGGAAAACGGCTGCGCGTATTCCGATGGGCCGCTGCCGGAAGACATGAATAAAGTTCCCGACGCGCGGCGGATTGAGTTTTATAAGGGGCACCTGGCGGAGCTGGCGCGGGCCATTAAGGATGGGGCCGATGTGCGCGGCTACCATGCGTGGAGTCTGCTGGATAACTTTGAGTGGGCGGAAGGCTACAGCCAGCGCTTCGGAATGACATATATCGATTTCCGAGATCTGCGGCGGACCGTGAAGGACTCGGGCCACTGGTATGGGCGGGTTGCGGCGAACCGTAGACTTGAGGTCTAGCTGTCCAGGCATACGCGCTTCACCACTCTCCCTGTGCACCTGCTGAATTTCTGAAATCGTTGGAAGCGGCGTAAGTGATGGCCGCCCGTTTTATACTGCTCTCGACTCGATTTGCGGTTCCAAGGATGGTGCTATGAAGGCTCTTCGTGCTATGCGAGCGATTTCCTTTGCAGTTCTGATTGCAATGGCGTTACCAGCGGTGGCGCAGAGTGCGCCTCCTTCGCAGTCGCAGATTCTGCTTCCCGCGAACCTGGGAAAAATTGTTCCGAGTTCCGTTTTCTTTCGCGGGCAAACGGCAACGACGCAGTTGCGGAATTCGGGTGGGGTGCGATTTGCTAACGATGCAGTGATGTTCGCGGTGCTGGTAGATAACTCGGGCTATTCGACGGGCATTCAGCAGAAGTATCAGGCGTATTTCATCACTGAGGTTCCGCTGGAGATTGAAGGGCATCGGCTGGCTCCGGGAGCGTATGGGGCGGGGATTCTGAAGATGCATGGAGAGCTGCATTTTGTGGTGGATGATCTTGGGGCTCATGATCTTTTCCATGCAGTTGCGAAGCATGATGCGGCGCTGCACCGGCCTGTTCCGTTGCAGGTGATGGCAGGTGGCAGCGCGGGGAGTTATCGGCTGTATCTGGGCCGGAATTATGTGGAGTTCAGGCAGGAGAAGTAGTGGCTGATCACTCTAATAGAGAAGATGCGGACGCCCTCGCGGACAGGCAGAAGCGAAAACGGGCAATCGAAGGCATACGCAAACTGCGCAGACCATTCCCAGCAGGATTCAAGTTCGACCGGGAGGATGCGAATGAGTGCCATCCCCCTTCAGGGAATAATTTTGAATCGGAATCAACTACTGATTCATAATGTCACGCTTGTGAATGTCGGCTTCGATTTCGGGTACTGTTCCGTCGTTCACGATGACCTGATCGGGCTGGCCCTGGACTAACATTCGGTGCACGGTTCGGGTTTTGCCGGGGAGGAGCACGCGCTCGGTGAGGCTGTTGGAAGCAGAACGAACCGTCACCGGGACTTCGGTTTCGGCGAAGCCGTTGTTCATGATGTCCACGGCGGCGAGGTACTGGCCCTTGTAGGCCGCGGGGCTGGCGTGAAAGCCGGTGATGGCGAGGTCTGGCAAGCCGCGATCCTGATAGACCCAGTCTTTGAAAAACCAATCGAGATTTTTACCGGAGGACTGCTCGACGAGCTTTTCAAAATAACCCGGCGTGGTGTCGGAGGCGGGATCGTATGCTGCAAGCGCGGACTGGAGCTGCGCTTCGCCGGAGAGGTCGCGGAGCATCCAGAGGACATAGGTTGCCTTGGTGCGGTAGTAGATAGGGTCGTGCGCCTCCAGTAGGGGTTCGCCGGGGCCGGAGCCAGGGGTGGCCGGCTCAACGAGGGCGAGGGCGGTCCGCTGTGATTCGAGCAGTTCAAGAGCCTTGGTTCGAGTGCTGGATTGCTCGATCCAGAGCGTCTGCAGGAAGGTGGCGACACCTTCATCGAGCCATTCGCGCGGCGATTGAAAATAGGCGTGTGCGAGGGCGCGGCTCATGGACTCGGTGTAGTCCTGGGGAGGCCGGTCGGCGATGGCCGTGAGGAGCAGCGGGCCGTCCTCCCAGGTGAAGTCCTGTGGCTCGGGCAGGTCAATGATGGTTAAGGGCGATTTCGCTTTTGGTCCGAGCCATTTTGCGACCAGTGGCTGCACCATGGTGGCGGCGGTCATGAGGGCCTGCGCGTTGGATTGATCTTCGGAGCGGGAGTAGATGTGGACTCCGCTACCTGCGGATGGAACCCAGTTAGCGAGGAACAGGGACGGTGCGGCAAAGCCCAATTTTGTTGGCGAAAGCATGGCGGTCAGCACGCCGGGGTAGTTGGGTGTTGGGGTGACGGAGGGTTTCGGAACCGGAACTGGGTGGCCGTCGAGCGCGATGACTGAGGGGGGCGCGAGGTAATACTCGATGGTGAGGCGGATGGCCATGGTGGCGTCCTGCTCGCGGAATTTTTGGCGGCCGATTTCGGCGAAGACTTTGTTT
Source organism: Acidobacteriaceae bacterium (assembly GCA_050746465.1). Taxonomy (GTDB): domain Bacteria; phylum Acidobacteriota; class Terriglobia; order Terriglobales; family Acidobacteriaceae; genus Silvibacterium. The sequence continues at coordinate 1,606 of JBOGMA010000146.1, read as the reverse complement.
CCGTCGCCGAGTAGCGCGGGGACGGAGGCGACGGGATACCAAACGACGTTGCCGAATCCGCGAAGTCCGGTGAAGTCCTCATTGATGCGATCCCAGTCAGAGTGGTCGGCGGTGTCATCGGGCGTGCCGAGTTGGAGAAGACGGCGGGAGTCCTGTGTGATTTCGCCGCTGTAGAGAACTTCGAGCGGGAGCGTGGCCTTGGGCGCGAGCGGCGTGGGTAGCTGGATGTCGGCTTCGTGGAGCAGCCCGGTGTGATCGGTATCGCTGTTCAAGGTTTGCTGCGTGAATTGGAGGCGCTGGCCGTTGGAGCTGACTCCGTCGAATTTGAGGGAGGATGAAAGCTGGATGGGCAGCAGCGTGAGGGGCCGCGAGCCGTCATTGCGGATTGTGAGTTGCGCGCGGGCGGAAAGCGTGTGGTCGCGGGGTGCGAGATGAAGGTCGAGATGGTAAGACGTGAAGGTGACGGCGGAGCGCTCAGCGTCTGTGGCTTTCGACGCGGAATTTGACGCGGATTTTGGCGGCGCCGGCGGTGTTGTCGGCGTAGTTTGGTTGTCCGAGCGCGAGAAGAGGACGGTGGTGTTGGGGGCGGTCTGGGTTTTCGGGCTGCTGGGCGCGGTTTTTTGCTGGGCGGATGCGGCGAGCGCGGAGCCGCAGAGAAAGACTGCGGCGAAGAACTTCAATTTCATTCAGGAACCTAGACCTTTTTGCTTTTTGCGGGGTGCGGCCTCTGCGGGCTTTTTGTGACTTTGCGTGCGGCGCTGCCTTGCGGCCTCAAAGAGAACGACGGCACCAGCGGCGGATACGTTCAGCGAGGAGACAGCTCCGGCCATGGGGATGCTGAGCAGGTGGTCGCAGGTGCGGCGGACGAGGTCGTGCAGCCCGCTGCCTTCGTGGCCGAGGACGATTACGGTATTGGACGTGAAATCGTACTGGTCGTAACCGGTTGTGCCGCGCTCGTCGAGGCCGACGCACCATATATTTTGCTGCTTGAGCTGTTCGAGGGCGCGGACGAGGTTGACAACGCGGGCGATGCGAACGTGCTCGGCGGCTCCGGCGGAAGCTTTGACGGCGACGGGGCTGAGGGGGGCGGCGCGGCGCTCGGTGAGGATAACGCCGTCGACTCCGGAGGCGTCGGCGGTGCGAAGCAGTGCGCCGAGGTTCTGGGGATCTTCAATGCCGTCGAGGGCGAGGAGCAGTCGGGGGGCGGAATCTTCTTCCGGGCCGGTCAGAAGGTCTTCTAAATCAAGGAACTCGCGGGTGCAGACGACAGCGACGACTCCCTGATGGGCGGCGGTGTGGGCCATCCGGGTCAGCTCTTCCCGAGGCTCAAAGCGGAGGCGGACGGCGTTTTCGCGGGCTGCGTCGATGATTTTCTGCAGGCGCTGGTCGTGCCTTTCACGGGCAATGCACAGGTGGTCGAACTTGCGGCTGCCGGAGCGGAGCGCCTCCTCGACCGGGTGCAGGCCGTACAGAATGTCCATGGGGATAGTTTACCGGGGCGCCGGTCGTGGGCGGTTTCTTGTGGGATTTCGAGCTCGGAGCCGCTAGGATGGTTCCATGAGTTCCGCGCAAAAGCTGGAAAATCTGGTGGCGAGGAGCGTCTTTC
>JBOGMA010000145.1:0-7805 GCA_050746465.1 Acidobacteriaceae bacterium | reverse complement strand
CCCAGGCACATCGAGCATCCCGGCTCGCGCCACTCAAAACCCGCGGCTTTGAAAATCACGTCCAGCCCTTCCTGCTCCGCCTGCGCCTTCACCTTGTGCGACCCCGGAACCACCATCGCCCGCACCGTCTCGCTCACATGGTGCCCCGTGACCACCTTCGCCGCCGAGCGCAAATCCTCAATCCGCCCATTCGTGCACGACCCGATAAACACCCGGTCAATCGCTATCTCCTCCAGCGGAGTCCCGGCCTTCAGGTCCATATACTCCAGCGCCCGCTCAAACCCGCGCCGGTCAGACTCCGACTGCGCATCCGCCGGGTCCGGCACCGTTTCCGTAATCGCAACCACCATCCCCGGACTCGTGCCCCACGTCACATAAGGAGCCAACTCAATCGCCGGAATCACGAGCTCGCGGTCATACTGCGCGCCTTCATCGCTCGCCAGCTTCCGCCACTCGCTTACCGCCTTCTCCCAGTCCGCGCCCTGCGGAGCAAACTGCCGCCCCTTCAAATACGCAAACGTCGTCTCATCAGGAGCAATCATTCCCGCCCGCGCTCCAGCCTCGATGCTCATGTTGCACACCGTCATCCGGCCTTCCATCGAGAGCCCGCGAATCGCGGAACCCGCATACTCAATCACGCACCCTGTCGCGCCATCGGTCCCAATGCGGCCAATAATTCCCAGCGCCACATCCTTCGCCGTCACGCCGTCCGGCAGCTCGCCTTCCACGGCAATCCGAAACGTCTTCGGCTTCGACTGCGGCAAGCATTGCGTCGCCATCACATGCTCAACTTCCGATGTGCCAATCCCAAACGCCAGCGCGCCAAACGCTCCGTGCGTCGACGTATGCGAGTCGCCGCACACAATCGTCATCCCCGGCTTCGTCAGCCCCAGCTCCGGACCAATGATGTGGACAATCCCCTGCTCCTTCGCCTCCACGTCATACAGCGTCACTCCGAATTCCGCGCAGTTCTTCCGCAGCGTCTCTATCTGCTTCGCCGCAATCGGATCCGCAATGCGCAACCGCTCCGCCAGCGTCGTCGGAACATTGTGGTCCACCGTCGCCACCGTCCTGTCCGGCCGCCGCAGCTTCCGCCCCGCCAGCCGCAGTCCTTCAAACGCCTGCGGAGACGTCACTTCATGCACCAGGTGCAAATCAATGTAAAGCAGCGCCGGCTCACCCGCCGGCTCCGCCACCAAGTGCGACTCCCAAACCTTCTCAAACAACGTCTTTGGCTTATCCGCCATATTCTTCTCACTCCTCAACTTGTTTGCGTCTGAACTACCCAACTCCCGCGGCCATCGGGAGCGCCCACGCGAAGCCGTCGCCTGGACGGCTAGTCCTCAGACCGCGTGCAGAGCCTGCCGCCGATTCAGCAATTCGCTCAGCACCTGATGCACCTGTTTCCCCATCTGCTCCGTCGAAACTCCCTGCTGCCCGCGAACCAGGTCCGCCGTGCGATATCCCTGCTCCAGCACTTTGCGAACTGCCGTTTCCACCGCCGTCGCATCCTGCTCCAGCCCGGCCGAGTGGCGTAGCACCATCGCCGCCGTCAAAATCGCCCCCAGCGGATTCGCAATGCCCTTGCCCGCAATATCCGGAGCCGACCCATGCACCGGCTCATACAAATTCACCGCGCCGCCAATCGTCGCCGAAGGCAGCATCCCCAACGACCCGGTAATCACCGCCGCCTCGTCTGACAAAATGTCTCCAAACAGATTTTCCGTAAGCACCACATCAAAATTCCGTGGCGTATTCATCAGGTGCATCGCGCACGCGTCCACATATTGGTGCTCCAGCGTCACATCCGGATACTGCGGCGCCAGCTCCGTCACCGTCGCACGCCACAGTTGCGAAACCTCCAGCACATTCGCCTTGTCCACCGACGTCAGCTTCTTCCGCCGCGACGACGCCAGCTCAAACGCCACCCGCGCCACCCGAATCACTTCATCCCGTGTGTAGCGCATCGTGTTCCACGCCGCGCCCGCTTCCTTGTCCCACATCCGCGGCTCGCCAAAATAAAGCCCGCCCAGCAGCTCGCGAACAAAAATAATATCGGTCCCGTTCACCACCTCCGCCTTCAGCGGAGAGTTCGCCGCCAGCGCCGGCCACGCAAACGAAGGCCGCAGGTTCGCAAACCCGCCCAGAGCCTGCCGCAACTGCAACAGCCCCGCTTCAGGCCGCTTGCTCGGAGGCAGCGAGTTGAACTCATTGCCGCCCACCGCGCCCAGCAGCACCGCATCGCTCTCCAACGCCGCATCCAGCGTCTTCTTCGGCAGCGGCGATCCTTCCTTCTTGATCGCCACTCCGCCAATCAGCTCTTCGCGAAACTCAAACTCATGCCCGCCCGTCTCCGCAACCGCGCGCAAAACGCCGACCGCTTCCCTCGTAACCTCCGAGCCAATCCCGTCTCCTGCAACAACCAACACCTTCAGCTTCATCGAATCTCCAATTTGTCTTGTCATCCCGACCGGAGTTCGCGCCAGCGAACGGAGCGGAGGGACCTGCACTTCTCTGAACTCTCTGAGTGGTGGCCCACTCAAGCGTCTTTGCTTGAGTGGGGTCAATCAATTCGTCCGCGTAATCGTCTCCGTAATCACTTCCCCAATCAAATCCTCATGCCGCTCATGGTGAGTAACCAGATTGATCAGATCAAGGTCATAGATCGCCTTCTTCTTGTCCGCCAATTCAGTAAACGCGCGATAAGCAATATCCAGATCCGCCGGAGCCAGGTCATACCCCAGCGCCAGCAACCGCGCATGCAGCGCATGACGCCCCGAGTGCTTGCCCAGCACCATCCGGTTCGTCGGAACCCCCACCGAACCCGGCGTCATAATTTCGTACGTCAGCGGATTCGAAAGCACTCCATGCTGATGAATGCCAGCCTCATGCGCAAAGGCATTGCTCCCCACCACCGCCTTATTTGGAGAAGGCCCAAAGCTGATCGTCCGCGCAAGCTGCTGGCTCACCGCATACAGCTTCTCCGTCTTCAGCCCCGTCTCCACAGGAAAGTGATCCGCCCGCACCATCAGCGCCGCCGCAATTTCCTCCAGTGCCGCATTGCCCGCGCGCTCGCCAATTCCGTTAATCGTGCACTCCACCTGCCGCGCACCCGCATCAATCGCCGCCAGCGCGTTCGCAACCGCCAGTCCCAGATCATCATGCGTATGCGCCGACAGCGTAATCTTGTCCGCACCCGGAACCCGCTCCCGAATCACCCGAAACATCTCCGCATAATCCGTCGGAATCGCATAACCCACCGTGTCCGGAAGGTTGATCACCGTCGCGCCCGCCTCAATCGCCACGCCCACTATCTGGCAAAGAAAATCATGCCCCGTCCGCGTCGAGTCTTCCGGAGAAAACTCCACCTCATCCACCAGCGTCTTCGCCAGCTCCACCGCCCGCGCTGCGTGCTCCAGCGCCTGCTCGCGGCTTATCCGCAATTTGTATTCAAGATGAATGTCCGAGCTGGCCAGAAAAATATGGATCCGCGACCGCCGCGCCTTTTTCAACGCCTGTCCCGCACGCTCAATGTCTTCCTTCTTTGCCCGCGCCAGCGACGCAATCACCGGCCCGCGCACATCCTTCGCCACCGATTCAATCGAGGCGAAATCCCCATCGGAAGAAATCGCGAAGCCCGCCTCCAGCACGTCCACTCCCAGGTCCGCCAGCGAATGCGCCATCTGGAGCTTCTCGTGCTGCGTCATGCTGCACCCCGGCGACTGCTCTCCGTCGCGAAGCGTGGTGTCAAAAAAACTTACGCGGTCATTTCCCATCCGCTACTCCTGCTGCCTCTACTTCCTCCAGTTTCCCAAAATCAGGCACATAATTCAAATTTATAATTTCTACCGAATCCATAAATCTGATCTATACTTGCCCCCAACACCACACAACACCTAAATCCCACTTATGGACCTCTCGCAGCTCGAAACATTTCTCGCCGTCATCGAAGAACGCGGCTTCTCCCGCGCCGCCGTCCGCCTGCGCCGCACTCAGCCCGCCGTCAGCCACACCATCCGCCGTCTCGAAGACGAAATCGGCGAGCCCCTGTTCGAGCGCGCCTCCCGCGAAGGAACCCTCACCGCCGCCGGCGAACTCCTCCGCGAATACGCCCAGCGCCTGCTTAAACTGCGCGTCGAAGCGTCCTCGGCGCTCAAGGAACTGCGCTCCCTCGAACGCGGACACCTCCACCTCGCCGCCAACGAATACACCTGCCTCTATCTGCTCCCCGTTCTCGACATCTTCCGCCGCCAGTGCCCGCACATCGGCGTCATGGTGCAGCGCACCCTCGCCAGCCAGATTCCCGATCACGTCCTCAGCCGCACCGTCGAGCTGGGCATCGTCACCTTCAACCCCGAAGATCCCCAACTCAAATCCATCGGCGTCTACACCGACTCCGTCGTCTTCATCGTCAACCCGCGCCATCCCTTCGCGCGCCAGAAAAAAGTCGCGCTCCGCGATCTCGGAGCCGAAAATTTCATCGCCCACAACGTCGTCTCACCGCTCCGCCGCCGCGTCATCGCCCTCTTCGAGCAACACAAAACCCCGCTCCACATGAACGTCGAACTCCCCAGCCTCGAAGCCATCAAGCGATTCGTCGCCATGGGCAACGGCGTCGCCCTCGTCCCCGGACTCACCGTCCGCAACGAACTCGAGCGCGGCGAACTCGTGCAGGTCCAGGTGCCCGAACTCCGCATCGATCGCCAACTCCTCCTCATCCACCGACGCAACGCCGTACTCTCCCACGCCGCTCAGGCCTTCCTCAAGTGCGTCAAAGCCACCGCCGCCGAGCGCGGATCCCCCTTCACCTTCCGCCGCCACACCCGCGAGCAAGCCGCATCATCCTGACGGATCGCCGGATGCAGGCGCGGGTGCCCCACATCTCGCTTTTGAGATGTGGGTTTACTGATCCCTGAGCCCTGATCCCTGGTCCCTGTTTTTCCTGAGCCCTGCGCCCTGAGCCCTGAGCCCTCGCTCTACCTGATCCCTGGTCTCTCGCTTTTCCTGAACCCTGAGCCCTGTGCCCTGAGCCCTGCTTCACGTACAATTGCCAGAGTGGACCGCGCCACGCGCACGGCTCCATAAATCAAGATGCCCCCAGGGGCTGTTCGCGCCCGCCGCGCCGGGCAAGAGGTTCACGAAACGAATGAAGAAGAGTCTGTTGTTGTTTTTGGTGCTGCCTCTCATCGCAGCCACCGCGTTCGCCCAGGAAAGCCGTCAGGACATCAGCGCAAGCGGTTCCGCATTCTTTCCTCCCTACATCGTAGGCAACGGAGCCCACATAGCTTCCAACCCCGGCGAGGGCGTCCTCATCAGCTATCGCTATCTCCTCACTCCGCACAGCGGACTTGAGTTGAACTACCAGTACGCGCAGCAGGTTCAGCACTTCTACAACAACACCAATAATGTGCTCATCCACAACCGCTTTCAGGAAGTCTCCGGCGCCTACGTCCGCAGCTTCAATTTCCGCAACTGGTATCCCTTCGTCGAGGCTGGCATTGGCGGCTTCATCTTCAGCCCCATCGACGACCAGAAGACGCAGCTCCAAAATCTGTCGCGAAACACAAATGTCGGCGGACTCTACGGAGCCGGTTTCGCGTATGAACTCAGCCCCAGCTTCGACATTCGCGCCGAATACCGCGGCATCATCATCAAAACGCCAACCTTCGGAGTGACCAACTTCAGCACCGGCCGCTACTACAACATCAGCGACCCAGTCATCGGCATCGCCTACCACTTCTAGCCAAACCCGCCATCATCCAACAAAAAAGCGCATCCACAAAGGAGGCGCTTTTTTAGCCTATCTGTAAATCAATTGTCATCCCGACCGAAGTGAGCGCAGTGAGCGCAGCGGAGGGACCTGCAATTTTCTTGGGCTGCGGGCGCCCCACGTCTCACTTCTGAGATGTGATCTTACTGGCAACTGGTCCCTGCGCCCTGATTACGCGGATGCCCCACATCTCGATTCGGATCGCTGGCCTTTACTCGCCGCCCTCAGCCGGCGGCTGCTGTTCCTCAAGCTGCTTCTGCATCTCTTCGCGACGCTTCGCCCGAGCTTCGGCCCTCTTCTGGCGCTTCTCATCCAGCAACTGCTCCGCTCCCAGAAGCTCCACAAAAGCCTTCTCCGCGCCATCGCCGCGCTGGAAACCCGTGCGAACAATCCGCAGATACCCGCCTTGGCGATCGCCGTACCGCGGCGCAACTGTATCAAACAGCCGAGTAACCGCCTCGCGCGTCTGCAAATACGCCAGCGCCTGCCGCCGCGCATGAACGTCTCCCCGCTTGCCCAGCGTGATGAGCTTTTCCACGTGAGGACGCGCCGCCTTGGCCTTCGTAAGGGTGGTCTCCACCCGGTCCTCCAACACAATCGACGTCACCAGGTTCCGCAGCATGGCGCGGCGATGGCTGGTATTCCGTCCCAGTTTGTATCCTGCATTACGATGACGCATGACTAATCTCTCTTCTTCAGGGCTGAGAGCTCAGGGCACAGGGCTCAGAAATGCCTTTGTCCTGCAATCTTCCGCTCATTCGGCCGATTAATTAAATTCAATCTGCGGGCCCGGACTCGGAGCGAGGGCCTGTGCCCTGCGCTCTGAGCCCTGCACCCTGTTCTTAAAAGTTTTCCGTCTCGTTCTGCGCCGTGACGTCCTGATCGAGGTCTTCATCGTCCTCGTCATAGCCGGCATAGCTCGCAGCCAGCGCCGCCGCAGGAAGAATCGAAGTCGGTCCGGGCACGGGATTGCCGTGCTCGTCGATCCTCATCCCCAGCGAAAGCCCCATCTGCGCCAGAATTTCCTTGATCTCGTTCAGCGACTTCCGCCCGAAATTCTTCGTCTTCAGCATCTCGGCTTCGGTCTTTTGCACCAGCTCGCCAATCGTCTGGATATTCGCGTTCTTCAGGCAGTTGTAGCTGCGAACGCTCAGCTCCAGCTCTTCCACCGAGCGGTTCAGGTTATCGGTCCGCATCAGCCCGCGGCCTTCCTCCAGCGTGCTGTCCGTCTCAATCTCCTCTTCGAAATTGATGAAGATGCTCATGTGGTCCTTCAGCAGCTTTGCCGCCAGTCCCACCGCATCCGCCGGCAGCACCGTGCCATTTGTCCAGACCTCAAGCGTCAGCTTGTCATAGTCGGTGATCTGCCCCAGGCGCGCCGCCTCCACCGTGTAGTTCACCTTGCGAACCGGCGAGTGGACCGAATCCACCGGGATAAACCCGATGCCCAGGTCGGCGTCAAAGTTCTTGTCCGCCGAAACATAGCCGCGCCCGCGCTTCAGGCGCATTTCCATGTCCAGCTTGCCGCCCTCGCTCACCGTGGCGATATATATGTCCTTGTCGAGAATCTCCACGTCCCCATCGGCTTCAATCTGCCCCGACGTGACCACACCCGGCTGGTCCACGCGCAAATACAGCGCCTTTGGACCCTCCCCATTCAGCTTGAACGGAATATGTTTCAGATTCAGGATGATGTCCGTCGCGTCCTCCACCACTCCAGTAATCGACTGGAACTCGTGCAGCACGCCCTCGATCTTCACCGCCGTCACAGCCGCGCCTTCAATTGAAGCCAGCAGCGTGCGCCGCAGCGCATTACCGATCGTGGTTCCAAAGCCGCGCTCAAAGGGCTGCGCGCTGAACTTCCCGTATTTCTCCGTCAGTGTCTCGGAATCAACCGCCAGACGTTTTGGTTTTTGAAATCCTCTCCAAAGCATGTGTGTTTCTCCTTGTGTCCCTGGTCATTCGCGACGCATTCTGCGAAGCCGGGATAGTTCGGTTGCCAGCTATGTTGTTGTTATGTTGCGAATACTCGTTC
>JBOGMA010000144.1:0-2696 GCA_050746465.1 Acidobacteriaceae bacterium | reverse complement strand
GCTCAGTTGGTAGAGCAGCGGATTGAAAATCCGCGTGTCGGTGGTTCAATTCCACCCCTGGCCACCATTAAGTCACTGACCTTCCAGCAGCTTTTCACCGGACGATTTCGGGGCGGTTAGCTGGTGTGCCGGGAATGTGTCATATTTGCTGAACAGTAAATATCGTCATCACCATTTCACGAACACCGAGATCGTCAACGCGAAGCCGCGCGAGAAGCCGTACCGGCTCCGCGGTCGCGACCGGCCGCGCCCGGAGGTGGAGTGGAGGATTCCGGCGACGCGCATGAAGATGCGGACTCCGCATTTCGCACCACTCTCCAGCCAGGCCGTCGAGATCCTGCGGGAACTCCAGCCGCTGACCGGTAGCGGGCGGTTCGTATTTCCGGGTGAGCGGAGTCGCGACCGGCCGATGAGCAACAACACCGTCAATGCCGCGCTCTGCAGGCTGGGATACACGAATGCCCAGATGACCGGGCACGGACTCCGGAGCATGGCATCGACGCTGCTCAACGAGCAGGGCTGGCACCCCGACGCGATCGAGCGGCAGCTCGTGCACCAGGAGCCGAACGAGATCCGGGCGGCGTACAACTATGCGAAGCATCTGCCGGAGCGACGGAAGATGATGCAGGCGTGGTCCGACTACCTTTACCGGCTACGCTCGACGGTTGCCTCGATCCCACCAAACGACGGCAAGTTGGTGCGCCGACGTAGATTCAAGACCTCCCCGGCGCTACAGAGGAATGCCTGAGTGGCGAAGACGAGGAGACGAAAAGAACATCGCCCACGCTGCCTGCTGATCGCCGGTCCGAACGGCGCAGGGAAAACGACGTTCGCCCGGGAATACTTACCGAACGATGTTCGTGTACTGAATTTCGTCAACGCCGATCTCATTGCGAGCGGGCTATCACCGTTGCGCCCCGAACTCGCCGCTGTCGCTGGGGCGCGATTGATGCTCGATGAGATCGATCGCCTCCTAAAACTGCGTGCTGACTTCGCGTGGGAAAGCACGCTGAGCGGTCTTGGCCATGTGAAGCGTATCCAGATGATGAAGCGGCTCGGGTACCACGTAGAGATCATTTATCTGCAACTCGCAACGCCGCGGCTTGCGCTTCGACGCATAGCTGCTAGGGTGCGGCAAGGCGGGCATAACGTACCAAGGACTGATGTATTGCGTCGCTTCGCTCGAAGCTGGCAGAACTTCGAAACCCGCTACCGGCCGCTGGCAGACGCCTGGGCGGTGTACGACAATTCCAGTAGGCCGTCGAAGCTGATAGAGTCAGGCCCGTGAAAGCAAAAAGCGCGATCAAGAACAAGAGCTCCAACAGGAATCCGAAGCTCGCGGCGCGCGTCGAGCGTGTGCTGCTGCGCGCTGGCGAGAGCGCTCGGCGCACAGCGCGGATGTATGGGACGCCGCTCTATGTCTGGGAAAACGGCAAGGTGATCGCCAAACGCCCGTAAGGGGCCGGCCCCTCAGTTGTGCCAGGGCGAGGGGTTCGAGCGTGCATCCCCGTGAGGTCGTAAAGGAAGCGCTTCGGCGCAACGCCGCCGCCTGTATCCTGGTGCACAATTATCCCGCTCGGTACCCCACGGGCATTGCAGGTCACGCATGATCCCGGGCAATCAAGGTACAACGCACGTTCAACTATTTAGCGGAGCCCAGGATTTCGGATGATACATCACGAGATCTCTTCCATCCGAAGATAAGGCTCATTGATTAGAATCCGGCGGAAAGAAGGCCGGCATGTCGCGTTTGAGTTTGGCGGCGAGCTCGTGATCCGGGAAGCGGCCGATGGCCGCCTTCCAAATCCCCAAAGCCTCGATCTTCTTCCCGCTGTTCCAGTGAACGCCGCCGAGATTAAACATCGCCAGGTCGTAGTCGGGATCCAGCGCGAGGGCCTTCTCATAGGCCTCGATGGCCCGCGCCGACTGGCCAAGATCGCCGTAGGCTGCGCCAAGCTGAAACCAGCTCATGGCGTCAGGCTGGACGCCCTCGGCCTGTTCGCGCAGGATCGGCAGGCTCTCTTCGAACCGACCGAGGAAGTTGAGGGCCGTCCCGAGACAGTAGCCGTAGTGACCGCCCGCCAGATCGTAGGCCTTCCGAAAACAGCGCTCCGCCTCGGCCCAATCCGCTTCATCTTGCGCCCAGTGCCCAAGGCGATCCCATAGAAAGGCGGCTTCATCCTTGCCGTCGACGTGTTCGATTTGCCGGTCAAACTCGTCGCGGAATTCGGCGTAGGTCCGGCCAACATCCTCCCCCTCCGTTCGCAGGTAGAAGGTCACCAACAGCAGCTCGCGACGGCCACCGGAACTCTCGGGGTGGGCGCCGATATGGCGGTGCCAGAAGCCCAGCGCCTGGCGCGCATTCTCTGTCGTTGTCCGACCGAAGCTCGCCACCAGTCGTGCAAAAAACGGCCAGACCCATGGCTCGCTTTCGGCTTGGACGAGGAGGCCGTTGATCTCGCGGAACGCCGCGCTCCCCTCTCCCATGTTGAAGAGGACGTTGGCCCTCCAACCCGCCACGCTGGCCGCCCTAGCGCGCGTAGGGTCGGTAAAGACGGCCTGATCCAGGTGCGCGAGGGCGTCCTTCCACTGGCCCCGGCGCACGTAGAATTGGGCCAAGGCATTGTGGGCTTCAGGAAGGCGCGGGTTCAGCCGCAAGGCTTCGCGATAGTGCTCGACTGCTCGCTTCTCATCTC
>JBOGMA010000143.1:0-3745 GCA_050746465.1 Acidobacteriaceae bacterium | reverse complement strand
GACGTGGCCTGAACCCTCATGCCCCGGACACGACATTGCACATCCTTCCTGCGAATGCTGGAGAATGCCTCGGCAAGCTAGATATTGATCGCCATACCCTCGACGCTCCCGAACGCATCCAGCATGGCTTCGGACAACGTCGGGTGCGCGTGGATGGTGAACATCATCTCCTCGACCGTGGCTTCCAGCTCCATCGCCGTCACCGCTTCGGCGATCAGCTCCGTAGCCTGCGGCCCGATGATGTGAACGCCCAGAATCTCTCCGTATTTCGCGTCGGCGACGACTTTGATGAAGCCTTCGTGGGAGCCGACGATGGAGGCCTTGGAGTTTCCGGCGAAGGGGAATTTGCCTACTTTGACCTGCAGGCCCTTTTCTTTGGCCTGAGCTTCGGTGAGGCCGACGCTGCCGATCTGCGGCTCAGTGTAGGTGCAGCCGGGAATGCGGTTGCGCCGCACAGGCCGCGCGTATTTGCCGGAGACCTTGGCGGCGACCACCATGCCGGCCATGGCTCCGACATGCGCGAGTTGCGGCAGGCCGGCGACGATGTCGCCAATGGCGTAGACACCCGGCTCGTCCGTCTGCATGAATTCGTTGACCTTGATGAAGCCGCGATCGGGCTTGATCTTCGTCTTCTCCAGCCCAATGCCTTCCGTTCGCGGCGCGCGTCCCACGGCAATCAGAACCTTTTCCGCTTCCTTCACCACCGCCTTGCCGTCAGAAGCAGTGAAGCTGACCTTCACCCCGCCCTTGGTCGTCTCCACCTTCTCGACTTTCGCCCCGGTGTGAATGTCGATGCCGCGCTTCTTGAACGCGCGGGCGAGTTCCTTGCTGACTTCCTCGTCCTCGTTGGGAACCACGCGCGGCAGGTATTCCAGAATCGTGATCTCCGATCCAAAGCTGCGAAAAATCGACGCAAACTCCACACCCACCGCGCCCGAGCCCACCACGATCAGCGACTTCGGCACTGCATCAATCGACAGAATCTCAATATTGGTAAGAACCGGACCTCCCGCCTGAACGCCCGGCAGCATGCGCGCCGACGATCCCGTCGCCAGCGCCACATTCTTCGCCTTCACCGTGTCGGTCTTGCCATTGTTCGACACTTCGACCGAATGAACGCCCGCCTTCGCCCCGCCCGTCAGTTTCCCGAAGCCCCGAAACACCGTGACCTTGTTCTTCCGCATCAGGAAGTCCAGCCCCTTGGTGTGCTTGTTCACAATGCCGGTCTTGCGTTCCAGAACCTTCTTCCAGTTGAGCTTGCCTGCGCCCAATCCTTCGATGCCGTACTCCTCAGCCTGCTTCAGGTGGTCCCATATTTCCGCATTGAAAAGCAGCGACTTGGTCGGAACGCAGCCCACGTGCAGGCATGTCCCGCCCAGCTTGGGGTCTGTTTCGATCAACGCGGTCTTCAGCCCGTACTGCCCGGCGCGGATGGCAGCGGTGTATCCGGCGGGTCCTCCGCCAACAATAGCTAGGTCGTAAATGGTGTCTGCCAAGGAAAGCTCCGTTCCTGTGATGTTCCTGTGATGTCCAAACAATCTATTGTATTTCACGGATGCGCGAGACCCCCCTTTGGCTTCAACCGAGGCGTTCGTTTTCAGGATTTGAGCTCACAGCGATTCTTCCGCGATCATCATCAAACTCTGGAAGAATGTTGCCTTCGCGAGTTAGAGTCAATGTCGGCCAAAAAATCCAGGGGGAACCGAATGCCAAAATTCAGACGAGTATGGATCATCGTCGCGATCGTCGTCGTCATCCTGATCATCGGCTTTTTCGTCGCGCAGCATTTTCTCAACGCCGACACCTACCGCGGACGCATTGAAGCCGCCCTCTCCGGCTCGCTCGGCCGCCAGGTACAACTCGGCCATCTCGACTTCTCGCTCTTCTCCGGAAGCCTGGTCGCCGAATCGCCCTCCATCTCCGACGACCCCTCCTTCAGCCATCAGCCGTTCCTCACCGCCAAAGACATCCACATCGGCGTGGAAGTCGGCAAGCTGCTCTTCAGCCGCGAACTTCACATCACCGGCTTCACCGTCGATAAGCCGCAGATCCATCTGCTGCGGAAGGAGGACGGAACCTGGAATTACGGGAGCCTGGGCGGCCAGGGCAAAGCCAAACCAACGGATAGCAGCAACCCCATTCCCAACCTCACGGTAAACCGCATTCAGGTGAAGGACGGAACCGTGACGGTTGGTGCGATTCCCGCACACGGACGGCCGCATGTCTACAGCGACGTGAACGTCAGCGCCGACAACTTCTCTTTCATAAAATCATTTCCGTTTCAGGTAGATTGCAATCTTCCCGCAGGCGGAAGCCTCAACATCAAAGGCGATGCCGGGCCGCTGAATCAGCACGACGCTTCGCTGACCCCATTCTCGGCTGAGATCAAGGTAAAGAACGCCAACCTGCTGGCCACTGGATTTATTGAGCCCAGTTCCGGCATTTCCGGTGTCGCCGATCTCAACGCCAAAATCGTCTCCGACGGCAAAGTCGCCGCCGTTTCCGGAAACCTGCATTTGACCGAACTCAAGCTCGCGAAAAACGGAACGCCGTCGTCTGAGCCAGTAGACATGCAGCTCGCAGTTCATCAGGATCTGCAGGCCCTCTCCGGAAAAATCGACAAGGGCGACGTGCAGGTCGGCAAAGCTCCCATGTCCGTCACCGGAACTTACCAGACGCGCGGCGACCAGACCACAACCAATCTCACCGCAGCAGGCCAGAACATGCCCATTGACTCGCTCGTGGCCTTTCTGCCCTCGCTCGGCATTCAACTACCCTCGGGCTCGCGCCTGGAGGGTGGAACCATGACCGCGAATCTCACCGTCACCGGGCCCACCAGCGCCCCCGTCGTCAGCGGCCCCGTGCGCATATCCAACACTCGCCTTGCCGGCTTCGATCTTGGAAAGAAGCTCTCCGCCATTCGCATGCTGACCGGCGCAAAAACAGGACAGGACACCACCATCCAGACGCTTGACACCAATCTCCACTATGGCCCCGACGGAACCCGCACCGACAACCTCGTCGCCGTAGTCACCGGCATCGGCTCCGCGTCAGGCAACGGATCCATCAGCCCTGACGACGCGCTCAATTATCATCTGCGCATCAAGCTCGCTTCCGCCGGAGCGGGCGGCGCCGTTACCAAAGCCGCCGGCCTGCTCCCTGGAGTCTTCGGCAGCGCCGTCACCCAGGCCACGAAAAACGGAATCCCCGTCGCCGTCACAGGCACCACATCCAACCCCGTCTTCGCTCCGGAGTTGGGCGGAATGGTTCCCGGCGCAACCCAAAACAAGCAGCGAACCACCAGCCCGCTGGGCAAAGCGCTGGGCGGATTGCTGCGTCATTAAAGCAAAATGGGCGTTGTATCAGGGGACGGCTTCAGCCGTCCCGTAAAGCTTTCCGGATGAATCGGGGCTTTAGCCCCTGTGCTACGAGCTGCACGACTCCTTTAGTGCCCCGACGGCCAATCCGTCTCGGTCCACAAAAATCCAAGCTCCGTCGCCTCATCCTCCACCAACTGCTTCAGCGAAACTCCCGAGCTATGCCCGCCCTTCAGCGAATAGTGCTGCAGAATCGGCCGATCGCTTCCTGTTGAAGCCTGCATCAGCGCCGTCATGTTGCGCGCATTCATCGGATCAACCCGCGTGTCATTGCTCCCGGTAAAGAACATGATCGCCGGATATTTCGTCCCCTTGTGCACGTTCTGGTAAGGCGAATACTTCAGCAGATAGGGGAAGTCCTTCGGGTT
>JBOGMA010000142.1:0-2285 GCA_050746465.1 Acidobacteriaceae bacterium | reverse complement strand
GCAAGCCAATCGGCATTCTCGGTTACCTCCTTTTCCGTGACCGCCTCGTAGTAACTGGTCCAGCTTGACCACACCATGGGCGCGGTCTTGAAATGCGAGTCGTCAAAGTCGGAATAAAAAGGGAGGTGCAGTGACTTTGTATAGTAATCAGGAATAAGCCGAATCAACGTATTTCCATCCACGGGAATGGTGACCTTCAGTGTGTCGGGGCCGGCGCGCTCAAGCCGCGTTCCAGGTTCAAAATCTATGGCCGTGTCGGTCTTCCGGTCAAAGAGACTATGAAACTGCGGCCCGGATACCTGCCCCAGCGAGAGATACATGACATCCGGATTTTTTCTGGGAAGAAACGAAGGGTAGCTTATGCGCGTGCCGCCATAGGTTCCCACATTTTCTCCTGTGCCTTCCCATACCACCGGCGTTCCCTGGGGATCAATCAGGCGGGCCACAATGCGGCTTGCCGGAGCCGTGGCCTGCGCCTGAACCACGGTGTTCGGTTCCGTACTGGAGATGAGAAGCGAGTCTGTCTCTGGAGTAATGATCCATGCCGTATGGGGGTTTGTTGTTTCGATCAGCAGGCGCTCGTTCTTGTCGACCTTAACGCTCCAACCGGTAAGCTCGCTTACTTTGCCGGAATTTCTTATTCCGAGATGGACGTCTTCCAGAATGCCTCCCAGCGCGTCCTGGCTGATCGTAAGCGTGCTTTGAGCAGGATTTGCGGTGATGCTCCAGGCGCCGCTCCGGGCAGTAAGCGCTCCGCCCTGCGCATGCAGAAAAGCTGAACATGCGAAGATCGCAAATGCAGTTAGAAGTAAGCGGGCACAATTGCGTTTCATTCAAAGCTCCGTGAGCGGGGATTCCTTTTAGGCTGTGAAATGCTCCGAAAGAAATGCTAACAGATCGGAATTGGAAAACATGCGCGAAGATATTTTCTTTAGAATCGCGCAGCCCTTTATTACAGAACGCGCACCTTTACGCCGGCTGCCATCTCGACATCATGGATGCTGCCTCGCAAAACTGAACAGCGTCGATGTCAAACTCCGGTCTTATTGGTGTTAGATAAATCCGGCGTCATCGTTGCAGCGTCTGAGCCATGCCTTACCTCATCGAATGCCATCAAAATCACAGCCGCCAGCGCGAGAGCCATTCCCGCCAAATTGAAGCTGCTCGGCAGCTCTCGATAAAGCAGAAGCGAAACAATAATCGTGATTAACGGAAACAGTCCGTTCACCGTCGGCACCACGATGATCGCTTTGCCTTCCCGAACCGCAAAGACAAACAGCAGGCCGCCAGCCGCATTCAGCGATTGGATGAGATAGGTCCATCCGAATCCCTGCATCGACCCGCCATGCAGCCCGCCGTTCATCGCGACCGCAATCGGGCTAAGCGCAATTCCCGTTACCGTCATGTAAAAGAAAACTTCTTCCGCGCTCATCGCGCTGGACGAGGACTTGATGAAGTACGCCTGCGCGCCCCACATCAGAAAAATCGCGACGCTCCCCACCAGCCACCAATAGCCGTGCACCGGGCTGTTGGTTGAATTCTGAATTGCAAGCAGCAAAATTGCGGGAATTGAGATCAGGATTCCAGCCAAGGCAAGCGGATAGGTTCGCTCACGCAGCAAGGCCCATGAAAGAACAACGGTGAAAACCGGCGAGAGACAGATGATCGGAAAGACCAGATACGCCGGCCCTTGCTCCAGCACGTGAAAAAGCAGCAGTTGTCCGGCGGCTCCTGAAAACCCAACCGCACAACCATAGATCACCGCTTTCCGGGACCGCGTCAGCTTCCAGCCCATCCGGTACAGCATAATCAGGCAGAACGGAAGCATCGTCAGCGACCAAACCGAATATCCCAGCGTATCTGGGAATGGCGGCTTAAGCCGCTTCTCAGGTATTTCCGTGAGTGCGCCCCAGAAGCCCCATAGGATGGGCGTGGCGAGCGACCACAGCAGCCAGCGTGGCAGCCTCATGCGACATAGCTCCTGAATTCATACGAACGAACAGAGGCGAGGCCGCTCCATGAGCCGGAACTTCGCTCGCCTCCGAAAGACGAGCATATTGTCGCTGTTTTTTCTACCAAATTCCACCACAGCCGAAGGTCGAGTCAGCGGCGAATTTCATGGAAGCTGCTAGTTCCAATTGGTGGACGCGGTAGGAATCGAACCTACAACCTGTCGGTTAAGAGCCGAATGCTCTGCCAGTTGAGCTACGCGTCCAAGCCTGGATGGAATGGGTGCGGCTGAAGTTTCTCGCGCACCTAGAACAATATAGCATAGGGGTAGCTGC
>JBOGMA010000141.1:0-7282 GCA_050746465.1 Acidobacteriaceae bacterium | reverse complement strand
ACGAAGACGTCAGGGCCGTCGTCCCGTCCGATGAAGCCGTACCCTTTCGCATTGTTGAACCATTTGACTTTACCTGTATATTGAGCCACGAGCCTTGCCTTCCTTGTAGAACGAAGTCGATTGGGCTTGCGCCAACCTGCCTTTTTAAGAGACGCAGGTTGGATACGATTGGTTTTCCTGTGCGGGCTGTGGATGAAGCGAATAGGGGCGGTCAGATTGAATCAACCGAAAAGCTGACCCTGGCGCTCGATGCGCAGAGGCGTGGCGATGCTCTCAATCACAGAGCGAGCGGGGATTTGGGCCAATTCCTTTGGCTCGACCTTGTGCAATCCGCCGCCGTAGACCCGCCCTTCGGAGAGCATTTCAAACGGAGTGATACGTTGCAGCGCGTGAAAGACGCCGGATTCAAGTTCCGGATGACGCGTGAGGATTTCCCGCAACTGGCCCTTCGGGTAGAGCATGAGATAGACGTTGTGTGCTGTTGCCTGGGAGCGGTTCCAGAGGAACCGGAAGGGGCTTTTTCCGTTTTCTGAGCGGCCCATGTACGTACACAGGAACGGGGCCGGCGGACGCTTTTCCTGCGAATACCACGGTGCGCGGCGACTTGTGAGATAAGACGAGTGGATGTTCTGCTCGCGGCCTTTTTGCAGGTATTCATAAAAGCGCGGCCACGTTTTTCTGATCTGGTCTTCCGGCGTGTCGCAATCAAGCAGATAGAGCTGCGGAGAGACCGCGGGTGCGCCTCCCGGTGATGCTGCGACAACGTCCTGGTCCAAATAGCGGGGGCCGGGCAGGATTGGTTTCAAAAATTCGCGAGGAATGTCCCATTGCTCCGCTTCCGCGTTGGTCAGGATGAAGAAATTGTTGGCTCCGGTGGCGAGTCCGCGCTTGATCGCAAACAGATCGCCGAGTGTTAGTTCATCTTTGGTCCTGGCGGGAGGGCCCGCCGGGAATCGGGTCCACTTGCAAGAGTTGGCGAGGGCCTCAATCGATACCGCGGCCTCTCTATCGGGATTTTCAATCGTACCACCCAGAGAGACGCGGACGCGGTGTTCCAGAGGGGGCGATGACTTGCGAAAGACCACAACCGCGGACGATACAAGCGCGTCCGTAAACTGCACGTCGGCTGGGCAAAAACGATGGATATGGAGAAGCGTGACGGAACGCGTAAGGTATTGGCGAACAGCGGCGCCATAGTTTACATCCATGAACTCTGAAGGAATGAGCCAGACCGCGAGGCCATCATCTTCCATCCAATCGTGACCCAACAGAAGAAAATAGCAATAGAGCCCAGCCAAGCCGCTGATATTGAACTGAAGCGACTGCGCGAGCTTCGATTTCAGGCGACGTTTTGCGTCGACCGGCAGATGGTGATGTCTGACGTATGGGGGATTGGCGACCAGGAGGTTGAAGCGTTGGCGGGGACGAGACTGCTGGGTAAAATCTCCTGTCACAACCTGAAGCCCAAGGGCCTCCCATAACGTACTTGCGCAGGTTGCAAAGAGTGGATCAAGCTCGACGCCGACCGCCGATGCGATGAACTGTTCGCGGGACTCATGACGGAGGGCCGAGAAGAATGAGCCAGTGCCTATCGCCGGATCGAGAAAATGTATGGGACGACCGCTGGTTAGAGTCAAAGCATAGCGGACGATGCTTCGCGCGAGATCCGGCGGAGTTGCAAACTGGCCCCATTTATTGCGTTCGGCAGCGTTTTTCAATGCGTCGAGCCTTCCCTGCTCCCGCTGTCGGCGCTGCTCGATGATCCCCAGATTCTGTGTTTCCATGACGGGTTCAGACACCGAGTTGGTCAAGGTCTTTGATCCGGTGTTCCCATATCCAGTCTATGCCTTCGGCGGCTTCATACCCTAGATATGCGGCGTCGAAGTAGCCACATAGGAATAGCACAAAAACAACATCGCCGCCGTAGGTGGCCTTTAGCTGATTGATCTTGGTGGCCTCCTCTTTTCGACGCTTGTTAACGTTTGTAAAATCGCCCGCCGATTTGGCTTCGATGAGCAAAGGCATGTGCGGCAGGCTGGCACGTTTAGGTTGAATCACGGCATCGACTGGAATTCTGACCGCCTTCACGGCTGCTGACGGCTTTGCAAGTATATTCAGGCGAAACGCGAAGGTGCCAGGTCGCATTTCAGTGATCGGACCAGCGGATGGGCTGGCGCTCTTTTTATAGCCGCGTTTGGTGAGGTAATTCTCAATTAGAGTAAGCTGACGCTTCTCTTGGGCGTTGCGCACGATAGGGTCCGCAACCGCACCACAGAGCCGGTCGGCGACGATTGTGGACGAACGATAGCGTTCTTCCTCTGTAGGGCGGCGCTTTTCGGCGAGCCACGGGAAAATATCCACGTCCAGCATTTGCGAAAGTACTCTGGCGATTCTTTTCAGGTGAGTCCGGACCAATTCGGCAGACATGAGAGGCGGTACTTTGCCGCCTTCCAGGGACCCAACCAAATTTTTGCTGCAGTCCGCAAGGCCAATCAGCCGGTCGCGCGCCAAAGGCGGGCAGGTGGACATCCGAAGCATCGGCAGAATAGCAGGGTGAGCCTGAATTATCGCGGGGGTGATTGTCGTCAGGTCCTTGCTTAATGAGAGGCCATTCTCTACGCTTCCAACGGTCTTTTTTCGCGTGTCGCGATATGCCTTCGGTGCGAATTTCAAGAACCAATGGTTGAATTGGTCCACGGAAGCGCGGGTATCAGCCTTCCAAAGATGGGGCTTATCAGCATTGATCGGCATTAGGTCACTTTAGCAGCCGGTTTCGAATTTGCAACTGAAGGCCTGCTGGAACTCTGGTGACCGCAGCAGGGGAAAGCCACATGCGCACGAAAGCCCGATTCCGGCCGCACGATACTTGCGTATTGCAAGTAAGGTTTGCTAGATTGCGGGGATGGCTGAGAAGTCGAATCCGGAGGACCGGAGGCGGTCGGGGTGCCCGGTGAGCGTATCGCTGGAGCGGTTTGGGGACCGCTGGTCGCTGCTTTTGATTCGGGACATGATGGTGCGGGGATATCGGACCTTTAAGGAGTTTCAGGAGTCGGGTGAGGGGATTGCGTCGAATATTCTGGCGGATAGGCTGGATCGGCTGCGGGCATCGGGAATTGTGGAGTCGGAACCCGATGAGCGCGATGGACGTAGAGTGATTTATCGGCTGACGGAGAAGGGGATTGACCTTGCTCCGGTGGTGCTGGATTTACTGCTGTGGGCGTCGAAGTGGGAGGAAACGGGGGCTCCGTGCGAGGTGATGGCGCAGATGGGGGCGAATCGCGGGGCGGTGCTGGAGGAAGTGCGGAAACGGTGGCGTGATCGGGATCCGGAGCCGTTTTTGCGGCCGTTTGGGAAAACCCACCTTTCAAAATCGGGATGTCGGGAATTCGCACCCGCGGATGGCGTACACAGGGTCGAAGGTGATAAGAAAAAACGAATCAGAAAAGGAGCGGACATATGAGCGGAGTTCGGGTTCTGGTGGGGACGAAGAAGGGCGCGTTTGTGCTGACGTCGGATGGAAAGCGCGGCAAGTGGGATATCAGCGGGCCGCATTTTGCGGGGTGGGAGATTTACCACATGAAGGGCTCGCCGGTGAATCCCGACCGGATTTATGCGTCGCAGACTTCGGGATGGTTTGGGCAGGTGATGCAGCGGTCGAATGACGGCGGCAGAACATGGGAGCCGGTGGGGAACAAATTTGCCTACGACGGCGAGACGGGCACGCACCAGTGGTACGACGGGACGCCGCATCCGTGGGAGTTCAAGCGGGTGTGGCACATTGAGCCTTCGCTTACCGATGCCGATACGGTGCTGGCGGGCGTGGAGGATGCGGCGCTGTTCAAGTCGACCGATGGCGGGATGAACTGGACGGAGCTTTCCGGATTGCGGAAGCACGGGACGGGGCCGAAGTGGCAGCCGGGCGCGGGCGGGATGTGTCTGCATACGGTGATTCAGGACCCGACGGTTGCGGGGCGAATTTACATTGCGATTTCGGCCGCGGGGGCGTTCCGGACAGACGACGATGGCGCGACGTGGAAGCCGATCAACAGGGGGCTGCGTTCGCAATATATTCCTGATCCGGAGGCGGAGGTTGGGCATTGCGTTCACCACATTGCGATGCACAAGTCGCGGCCCGGCACGCTGTTTATGCAGAAGCATTGGGACGTAATGCGCAGCGACGATGCCGGCGATAACTGGACGGAAGTGAGCGGGAATCTGCCGACGGATTTTGGTTTCGCGATTGATGTGCATGCGCATGAGCCGGAGACGATTTACGTTGCGCCGATCAAGAGCGACTCGGAACATTTTCCGCTGGATGGGGCGCTGCGTGTGTATCGCAGCAAGACGGGCGGGAATGAGTGGGAGGCGCTGACGAAAGGGCTTCCGCAGAGGGACTGCTATGTGAATGTGCTGCGGGACGCGATGGCGGTGGATTCGCTGGACAAGTGCGGGATTTATTTTGGCACGACGGGCGGGCAGGTGTATGCGTCGGCGGACGCGGGCGATAGCTGGACAGCGATTGCGGAGCATTTGCCAGGGGTGCTGTCGGTGGAGGTGCAGACTTTATCGTGAGCGCGATTCGAGTGGAGTTGCCGCAGCATTTGCGGACGCTTGCGGGTACGGGTCGAGAGATCACGCTGGAGGTTGCGCGCGTGGTGTCGATCCGGTCGGTGCTGGAAGCGCTGGAGTCGCGGTATCCCATGCTGGAGGGGACGATTCGCGATCACGGGACGCTTCAGCGGCGGGCGTTTCTGCGGTTCTTTGTGTGCGAGGAGGATTGGTCGCACGAGTCGATGGAGAAGCCGCTGCCGGATGCCGTGGTGGAGGGCCGGGAGCCGTTGCTGATCATTGGGGCGATTGCGGGCGGATGACGTAGCCCACCCTTCGCGCAAGAGGCCGCGTGAAGGATGGGGCACCCGGCGCGAGGGCGTGGATTGTGCCAGGCGAATGATCCAGAAGTGAGATTTATGTCGACATCTGTACAAGTGGTTGCAGTTTCGAAAAAGAGTTCCTGGGCCGGACGCATTCTCAGCATTCTGATCGTGCTGTTCATGCTGTTTGACGGCATCTCGAAAGTGATGAAGCCGGCCTCTGTGGTTCAGGGATTTGCGCAGGCGGGCTGGCCTGCCAGCCTCGCAGTCACCGTCGGGGTGATTGCGCTCGTATGCGCTGTACTTTATGCGATCCCGAGCACTTCGATTCTTGGAGCCATTCTGCTGACAGGCTATCTGGGCGGAGCTACGGCTTCCAACTTGCGAATTGGAATGCCAATGATTATTGTTTTTGCTCCGGTGATCGTGGGGGTGCTGGCATGGGTTGCGCTCTATCTTCGCGACGCGCGGCTGCGGGTGCTGGTTCCGGTGAAGCGTTAGAAGGAGCAGTCGAAATGAAGCTGACGGAAACGCCGGATATTGTCGATTGGCCGGAGACTCACTTTAGTTTTGTTGGAAGCGCTGAACCTGGTGAAGTCCCACCCTTTCGTGCGATGAGGCTGCACGAAAGGATGGGTCACCCAGATTTCCAGGTATCAGGTTACTGGCCCCAGAACTTGGGACTCGCTTTGGTCCAGGCTGCAGCGGCGTAGCTCATTTTGGGGTTTACGGCGAAGAGGTTCGAGACGACGGAATCGATGCTGTTTTGATCGAGGGCCATAAACTTCTGGAGGTCCTCGCTGCTCATGAGGGTACCCAATTTCTGGTCGTTGCTCATTTCGACGTCCACTTCTGAGAGGGACTTCATAGGGGTGACAACGATGTAAGTGCTGCCGCTGTTGTCGCCATATCGTTTTTCGAATGTGTCCCAATGCGCGCCGGGAACTTTTTGCATTGCGGCGCTGTACATCTTTACGAGGGTGCCCCAGTCGTGGGCGTGTCCGGGGCGAACGTGGAAGATGGTGATTTCAAAGTACCGGGTGTTACCGATCTCCGCTCCGGGGTTGAGGCTGAGATCGTCGCGGAAGGTGTAGATGCTGGTCTGGTAGTGGCTCAGCAACTCGCCATCGGCGATGCTGGCCTGGTCCATTGCATTGGTGAGAGCAACGTTTTTTCTGGTGTCGTCGAGGTCCTTCTGAACGCCGGCGAAGGAATCGTAGCCGAGGAGGAAAACGGCGCGGGAGGAGCCGGTGAGGGCGTCGAGGCCGATGTAGTGCTGGGGGGATTGGGCGTTGCGCATAGCCTGGACGAAAGCCGCTTCGGTCCTGGCGTGCGGGCTGCCCTCCTGGCCGGGCTTGAGGCTTTCGGTGATGATTTCGAGCACTTTGGGCGGAGCGGTGTGGGCGTTGGTTTCCTGCTGGGCTGTTGCGGGGGCGGTGAAGTTGAGTCCGGCGAAGAGCAAACACAGAGGGGCAAGAGTTGCGATGGAATGTTTCATGGACGTGCGCCTCCCGGGCGCGAAGTGCCTCAAGTGAAATGGGTCAGGAATGGCGGCCGGGAGGAGGAATGGGCAGCGGATCAGCGGAGGCAGCGGGCAGCGTCCTCCATTCAAGAGTGAGAGGGAGATTACACCGAGGCACGAAGCGGTGTCCAGAGCGGAGGCGTGGAAGTTTTCCTCAGCGTTATGGTGGGAAGATAATGGATTCGTTTTAGAGAGGAGAAAAAGGCGATGAAAGTAATGACTTATCTGAATTTCAACGGGGATTGCCGGCAGGCGTTTGAGATGTACGAGCGCGTGCTGGGCGGAAAGATCACTTTCATGATGACGAACGGGGAGTCTCCGATGGCGGACAAGACTCCGCCGGAGGCCAAGGACCGGATCATGCATGCTTCGCTGGAGATTCCGGGTGGCGGGGCGATCCTGGGGGCGGATCATCCCGAGGGGAAGCAAGTGCAGCCGACGGGGTTTTGCGTGTGCGCGCATGTGAAGGAGAAGTCCGAAGGGGAGCGCGTCTTTAAGGGGCTGTCGGAGGGCGGAAAAATCCAGATGGAATTTGAGAAGACGTTCTTTTCATCCGGGTTCGGCATGTGCATTGATAAGTTTGGCGTGCCGTGGATGGTGAATACGGAAACGCCGATGGGGTAGGGGTCAGGGCTCAAGGACCAGGGCGAGATCGCAGGACTCGAGTCAGAGTTGTTGGATTATTCGATTGCCCCGGAACAGTAGAAAAGGCCCATTCCATTGCGGAATGGGCCTTTTTCGTGCCTCATGCTGCAGTGGTACTGGAGCGCAGGCGGAGATAGCAGTAGAGGGGCCAGGCGTGGGCGTGGGCGCACCAGGGGATGGCGGTGGAGAGGCCGCTGGTCGGGAGCAGCGAGGAGTCAAGGCTGTCGGATGCGCTCCATTGGCC
>JBOGMA010000140.1:0-5890 GCA_050746465.1 Acidobacteriaceae bacterium | reverse complement strand
ATATTGAGTCCCGGGATTACCGCTTGATCCGAGCGTCGAACGGGCAGCGTAGCGCTTCGGTCACCCGAAACTTCTTCGCATCCGGATGGACCGGATTGAACAGATAATTTGCCGTCTCCGGGATAATCGCGCTCGGCACCCGCAGCAACACAGTCTTTTTCACCTGCAGCCACTTCATCCCGAGTTCGCGTGTCGTCTCCACCCGCTCCTGCCAGCCCTTCAGAAGCTCAGTTACCGCGACCGATGCGATCTTCACCTCCGGGCCCTCAATTCGCAGCAGCGTGAAATCCGGCGGAACATCACTCGACGCCGTATGCACACACACTTCCAGAAGAGCGGCAGCCGGGCTCTCACTCAGATAAACAATTGGCTGGCCGGCGTAATGCCAGCGTCCGTCGGCGCGGAGTCCGCCCGTGCCGCACAAATCCTTGTGCCGGCTGATGCGCCACAGAATCATTTCGAGCAAACCAACTTTGCTGTTTCCTAAATACCAGGATTGTCATCCCGACCGAAGCGAACGTAGTGAGTGAAGTGGAGGGACCTCCACTTCTTCACGCGTGCACCCGAACTGGCATGCTTCAAACGAACATGCCTTCATCAATCTGAATCAGCAGCTCTTCCACCATGCGGCTGCCCGTGTCTGTCTTCAGCAGCGACAGCGGTGTCCTGGCCTGGAGCCGCGGATGCGGTTTTCTCATCCACTCCAGCGCCCGCTCCCGGCTGCCATAGATCGCCTCCGCTGAAGACAGCGCCCGGATCACGCGCAGTACGCGGTCGGATTCCTCCAGCGTCAGTTTTTCCCGGCGCGACCGCCTGTGCTGCAAGGTGCGCGTGGGAATCACGACTTCATCAATCTCCGCCCGCTCCAACCCCAGCGTCGTCAGCCGCTTAATCACCGACGGAGCCAGGCGGTCTTCCACAATGCGCAGAATGTCGGACTTCGAAGCCGGAGCCCGTAGCCCAAGCCAATCGCCAATTTGTACGCTGACCGCGTTCATCCCCGGATCCTCTATCTACATTATGCCACGAAGTGAGCGGCACAATGTCCATGTTGTTACCAACGAATCTATCCCGGCTCGATTCACAAGCAACGTAGGATATTCAAAAGGTAAACTCTAGCCAGAGTTCAATGAACCAAGGCCCCATGACCGCTGAATCCGCCCAAATCCTTTCGCAGGTTTTCGGACATTCCCACTTCCGGCCCAACCAGCAGGAACCCTGCGAAGCCGCCATCGCCGGACGCGATCTGCTGCTCGTCATGCCCACCGGTTCGGGAAAATCCCTCTGCTACCAACTCCCCGCGCTCGCCCGCGGAGGAACGGCCCTGGTCATCAGCCCCCTCATCGCGCTGATCGAAGACCAGTGCGCCAAGCTTGCCGCGCTCGGCCTGCGCGCCGGCCGCATTCATTCCGGAATGGACCGCGCCGCCTCGCGCGAAGTCTGCCGCGCATACCTCGACGGCGATCTGCAGTTCTTCTTCCTCGCGCCCGAGCGCTTTCGCGTCCCCGGCTTCGTCGAAATGCTGGCCAAACGCAAGCCGTCTCTCATCGCCATCGACGAAGCCCACTGCATTTCCCAATGGGGACACGACTTCCGTCCTGACTATCGAATGCTCGGCGAGCACATCGCATCGTTGCGTCCCGCACCCGTCGTTGCCCTCACCGCAACAGCCACGCCCGTCGTGCAGAACGATATCGTCGAACAACTCGGCCTGGTCCGAGCCGCCCGATTCATCCACGGTTTCCGCCGCAACAACCTCGCCATTGAAGCCGTCGAAGTCTCCAAGCCACGCCGCGCCGAATTCACCCGCGAACTCCTCACGCCGAGTGATCGTCGTCCCGCCATCGTCTACGCCCCCACGCGCAAAGATTCCGTAGCTACGGCCGCCGAACTCGCCGCAGTCTTCCCGTGTGCGGCCTATCACGCCGGACTCGAACCCGAAACCCGCGAGCGCGTCCAGCGCGACTTCCTCGAAGGCCGCCTTGAAGTCGTGGTCGCAACCATCGCCTTCGGAATGGGCATCGACAAGGCCAACGTCCGCACCATCATCCACACCGCGCTCCCCGGAAGTCTGGAAGGCTATTACCAGGAGATAGGCCGCGCCGGCCGCGATGGCCTCCCCAGCCGTGCCATCCTCATGCACTCCTACGCCGACCGCCGCACGCATGACTTCTTCCACCAGCGTGACTACCCCGACCTCGCCATCCTCGACAAAATCGCGGCGAAACTCACCGCGAAAGCTCGCCATGCCAACGACCTCTGCGACGACCTCGAACTTGACTCCGACGTTTTCTCGCGCTCACTCGACAAACTGGCCGCCCACTATGGAGCAGTCATCGACTACGACGGCAACGTAACCGCAGGCACCCGCGAGTGGCGTCGCACCTACGCTGCACAAAGCAGCTTCCGTGAACAGCAGATCGAAAAAGTAATGCGCTTTGCGGAAGGAGGCCGCTGCCGCATGGGTGCGCTTGTCGAGCACTTTGGAGACATAGACGACGCCACTCGCCGCTGCAACCTCTGCGACTTCTGCGCGCCGGGCGATGCAATCGCTCAAACATTTCGCCCGCTCACCGAGTCAGAAAAACAAACCGTACTCGATATCGCCCGCGCCATCCGTTCCGTGCAAGGGATGTCCACCGGAAAGCTGCACAAACAGCTTTTTCCGCACGAACAAATGGAGCGCGACGATTTTGAAGCGCTGCTCGCATCCATGGCGCGCGGCGGCTATGCCACACTCGAAAACGCCGCGTTCGAGCAGGACGGCCGCACCGTCAACTACCGCAAAGTAAGCCTGACGGAAGAAGGTGAAGAGCTCCGCAGCGCCTACGATCTCCATCTGTATATCCCGGATTCATCGGCGATGGTCGCTCCGCAAAAACGCGCAACGCGCAAATCTTCCAAGCCCGCAAAGACAATTGAGCGGCCCACAACGCAAGAGCCCGAGTTAACCCCGAGCGAACTCGAACTGGAAATGGAATTAAAGGCGTGGCGTCTGGGAGAAGCAAAAAAAAGCAAATTTGCTCCCTACTGCGTCATGTCAGACAAAACCCTCAGGGCCATCGTCCTTGATCGCCCTAAAACGCTTGAAGATCTGTTGCAGGTCAACGGAATCGGCCCCGCCAAGGCATCCAAATTCGGACAAAGCATCTGCGCCATCTGCGCCTCGAAGCTCTAACTCTGAATTGTCATCCCGACCGGAGCGAAGCGCAGCGGAGGGATCTGCGCATTCTTTCGCAGGGCCACAGAGTTTGTCACTCCCAGCCAAACGCTCCGCGAAACAGCTCAAAGTCCGCCTTCTTTCCCGCCTCGAAATAAATCGAGAGAATATCAAACCGTACCGGAACATCCCGTTGCGGCAACTGCCGCACATAGTAGTGCGCCATCTTACGCAGCACCCGCTTCTTCTCCGCATCCACCGCGGCCTCCGCCGGAGCCACAGCGCGCGTCGTCCTGGTCTTCACTTCAACAAAGCAGAGAACGTCCTTTTCCCACGCAATTAAATCAAGATCGCCGCGCGCCTTCATCGTCCGCCATTGGCGCGCCGTAACCACAAACCCCAGCCGCCGCAGATAAAAGAATGCCGCCCGCTCGCCACGTCTTCCCGTTGCAAGATGCGTGGGTTCACCCGTCGCGCGTCGCGCAGCCAGGCGATCCAGCCATTCAATCGAGCATTCAAAACAGCGCAGCCAAAGCTTTCTCAGAGCAGACATTTCCATCGATTGTCCACCCGCCGCAACTTTCTGACCACGGCACTTAAGTCACCCCAGCAGCCGAACCATTTCCGCATGCAGTCGCGCCGTAATCTCTTCCGCGCTTTCTTCCGAGCCAAATTCCATCGTCGTCCCCACCACAATCTCCAGCTTGCCGGATCGAAACCACCGCTCTTCTTTCTTCATCGCACTCATTCCGGCCATCGCAATAGGGAGCACTCGCGTCTGCGACTCCGCCACCAGCAGGCCAATGCCGGAGCGGAATGGCTGCAACACTCCCTGCTCCGAACGATGCCCCTCCGGAAACACCATTACGTTGTACCCATCGTCCAGCGCCTCGCCCGCGTGTTGAAAGCTCCTCCGGAACCCCGCGCTCCGCGGCAGCGGAAACACATTGAACAGCGCCGAAACCAGCGCCCACATCACCGGCCCCAGTTGATTCACAATCCACGTTCCCTGATTCCGTCGCTTCCGCCAGTCATCCAGGATGTCCGCAGCCATCGCTGCAGCAACATGCCGCCGGACCGGTCCAGGCAGTGCGTACAGAATCAGCGGAACATCATACGTGCTCACATGGTTCGCGATCAGCAGCAGCGGCCTGTTCGTCCTCACAGGTCCCTCGCGCCGAATCTTAGGTGCAGCCAGAGCCCACACGAGCGGCCGCATCACGCACTCCATGAATCCCACCCGCAACGCCTGCACCGGCCACCACCAGGTCCAGCGCGGATACACATCCCGCCGCGTCTCCAGAGCGCGCGAAGGCTGCCCCATTGGAGCCTTCTGTGCAGCCGCCGCGGAAGTGGTCGCGGGCACAGCCGCCACATCAAATCCCAACACCTTTCGCAAATCACCCAGCGTCACCGCCTGCTCCAGCTCCGTATCGCTCAGCGTCAGCCCCAGCTTCTGCTCCAACTCTGCCTGCAACTGCACGCGCCCCAGGCTGTCGAGCTGCAGGTCCTCCTGCAATCGTGCATCGTCGTCTGTCTTCTCCGGACTCGCCTTCGTAATCGAAAGAATCAGCCCCAGCAGCGCGTCTGCACCCACGTCGCCCTGGCGCTCTTCAGTGCGCTGCGAGTTCATCCACTCCGTCACCCTGCGTCGTTGAATTTTTCCCGTCGAGGTGCGCGGCATATCCAGCTCCGGCCAAATGCGCCACTGCCGCACCCGTTGGAAGTCCGCAAGCTGCGCATTCGCCGCCACCACCGCCTTCTGCGCGTCCTCTCGCGAGCCGCGATACAGCAGCACCGCCGCCGGTTCCGTCCCCCCGCTCGTCAGCAGCGGAACCACCGCCGAAGCCTCCACTCCCGGCTGCGCATCGAGCGCCGCTTCCACGTCTTCCGGATGAACATTCAGCCCTGCCGGAGTCACAATCACCTGGCTCTTACGTCCCAGAAAATGCAGCCGCCCTTCTTCGTCCTTGCGCGCCAGGTCGCCGGTCGCTAGCCACGGAGACTCCGCCTCCCGCATCGCACCATTCCGCCATGTCGCGGTCGAAACCATATCGCCCCGCACCACGATCTCGCCGTCATCGCGAATCTCCACATCGCGCCCCGGCAGCACCTTGCCCAGCGTTCCCTTGCCAATGTTGAACGGATTATTCAGCGAAATCAGCGCCGCCGTTTCCGTCATTCCATAGCCTTGCACCAGCGCAAACCCCAGCGTGTTCCAGAACGTCTCCAGGTCTTCCGGCAGCGAAGCCCCTCCACACACAAACGCCCAGAATTTGTAACCGAATCTGCGATGTATTTTTCGGAACCGCCACCATCGCTTCCAGGCCTTGGTGCCGCGCGCCTTCTCAATCTTCCCCGGCAGCTCAGCATCTTCTGCCACCAGCAAATCCCGCAGCATCCCGATCACCCGCGGAACCGCCGCCAACACCGAGATCCGCTCCCGCTTTACCGTTTCTAAAAGCCGCTGCGCCTGCAAGCGCGACTCAAAATGCACCTCCGCCCCCAGCAGCGGAGGAATCCACAACCCCATGAATTGCCCGAACACATGGCTCAGCGGAAGCGTGTTCAGAAACCGCAGCGGATGCACCCAGCGCTCATATTTCCTATATTTCTCAATCTCGCGCTCAATCGGAGCCACGCTCGCCAGCACATTGCGATGCGTATGCACTACGCCCTTCGGCTCCGCCGTTGTCCCCGATGTAAACAGAATCTGCACCGGGCTGTTCG
>JBOGMA010000139.1:0-3296 GCA_050746465.1 Acidobacteriaceae bacterium | reverse complement strand
ACATTGACAAGCTGGTAAAGTCCGGCGGGTATGCCTCCGGCAGCGAGGTCGTGCGGGCCGGCCTGCGCGCTCTCAAGGAACGCGACGCGGCGATGGAGCAGTGGCTTCGGCAAGAGGTCGTTCCGGTGCTCGACGAGATCGACGCTGATCCAACCCAGGTGATCTCCGACGAGCAGTTGGCCGAGACCTTGCTTGCTGAACATAACGACCACATGCGGAAGAGCGCGTGAAGCGCACGGTCGTCTATTCCCGACGGGCCGAGGCAGATTTCGTTTCCATCTACAGATACATTGCCGAGAAGAGCGGTTACGAGCAGGCGATGGCGTATACGACTAGAATTCGGGCGTTCTGTTCGTCGCTGGAGACGTTTCCTGAACGCGGAGAGTCGTGGAAGCATATTGCCAGTGGTCTGCGCGTGGTGGGATTTGAGCGTCGCATTTCGATTGCATTCCGAGTAGCGAAGGATCAGGTCACAATTGTGCGGGTGCTTTACGGTGGCCGGGATCTTAGGCGTGCGTTGCAGCAGGTATCGAACTAATGCAGTTCCGCGAACAAGTTCCGCTCGCCTCCTACACCACCTTCCAGATCGGAGGCCCGGCGCGCTGGTTTGCAGAAGCGGCAACAGAAGCCGACATCCTCGAAGCAATCGATTTCGCGCGCTCGCACAACCTGCCGCTATTTCCGCTGGGCGGAGGCAGCAATCTATTAGTTTCCGACGCGGGCTTTTCCGGCCTCGTCCTGCACATCGCGCTCAAAGGCATCGAGCAGCAAAATGATCAGTTCGTAATTGCCGCCGGAGAGATCTGGGACAGCTTCGTTTCGCACGCGGTCGATCTCAGCTTCGCCGGAATCGAGTGCCTGGCTGGAATCCCCGGAACCGTGGGTGGCACGCCAATCCAAAATGTCGGTGCATACGGACAAGAAGTCTCCGAGACGGTCACCAGCGTGCGCGCTCTCAATCTCGCCACGCTCAAGTTCCAGGAATTTTCCAACGCGGACTGCGGGTTCTCCTACCGCCGCAGCATCTTCAACTCAACCCAACGCGGCAAGTACATCGTGAGCCGCGTGAAGTATCGCCTACACCCAAACGCCCCGCCAAAGATTGCCTACGCGGACCTGAAGCGGCACTTCCAGAACGGCGCCGCGCCATCTCTGCGCGAGGCGAGCGATGCGGTGCGCGCAATCCGCCGCGGCAAAGGCATGTATATCGTACCCGGCGATCCGGACTGCCGCAGCGCCGGCAGCTTCTTCAAAAACCCCATCATTTCCGCCGAGCACTATACCCGCATCGCCACGCAGGAAGCGACCGAGGTCCCGCATTATCCGGCGGCTGACGGATCAGTGAAGATCTCCGCCGCCTGGCTTCTGGAGCGAGCCGGTTTCCACAAAGGCTACGCCATGGGGGAAGCCGGCATTTCCACCCGCCATACGCTTGCATTGGTCAATCGTGGATCGGCGAAAGCCGCCGACATCTTCGCGCTGCGCGACCGCATCATCGCCGAAGTGGAATCACGCTTCGGAATACGTCTGGAACCCGAACCTGTCCTGCTCGGCTGATTCTCCAAAAACTAATTGGCGGAAAGCACGCAGCGAAAGCTCGTATGCGCCAGCGAGCTGTCCGGAGTGTTTGAAGTGCGCGCGGCCACTCGATAGCGGTTGCAGTAGGATTTGTGGCACAGGAACGACCCGCCTTTGAGCACGCGGCCTGTTCCCGTCGCCGGTCCGTGCGGATTGTTGCGGTCGGCGGTGCGGTGATACTCCGCGTCAAACCAGTCGGCGCACCACTCCCAGGTATTGCCGGTCATCGAATAAAGCCCGTAGCCATTCGGTGGAAAGGCATCGACCGGGCAGATGCCGGTGTATCCATCGTCGCCAGTGTCGTGATCCGGAAATTCTCCCTGCCAGATATTGCACAGGTGCTCGCCGCCAGGGCGCAGCTTGTCTCCCCAGGGATAGAGCTTTTGCACCAGACCGCCGCGCGCGGCATACTCCCATTCTGATTCCGTGGGCAGGCGCTTTCCGGCCCACCGCGAGTAGGCTGCGCAGTCATTCCACGAAACATGAACCACCGGGCAATTGCCTCGTTTGCTCACGTCCGAATCAGGTCCCTCAGGACGGTCCCAGCGCGCTCCCGGAACCTTGCACCACCACGGCGTCTGCGCCACCGTGTCTTCCACCAGCTCGCGAAAGCGCTCGCGCGGAACATGCGCCCAGAAGACGAACGACCAGCCGAAAACCTCGGCCTCTGTACGATAGCCCGTCTCCTGAATAAATTGCCGGAATCGCTCATTGGTCACCGGGTAGCGGTCGATCCAGAAAGGGGTCAGAGAGACCTCGCGCACCGGGCCTTCGCCGTCCGCTGGAAAGCCGTCAGGATAATCCGTGCCCATCAGAAACGGTCCGCCGGGCAGCGAAACCATGCCTTCTGTGGAAGCGGCGCGAGCCGGCGTTTCTTCGCCCAACAGGACAGTTTGCGTTCCCGTTTCGTGGCCGGCAGCCGGCGAGCAGCAGCCCTTCTTTTTTTCTGCAACAATGTTGAAGCAGCCTTCGCTCATCAGATACAGGATAAAACACGCGGTTCGGTCGCCTCGGGGGTGTTGTCTCCTTTATCCTTAGTGAGCACCGCGATCAAATCATCTGCGCGATGTAAACTAATCTGGATACAATAACTGTCGTTAGCGTTAACACACCGGAATCGTGGCGCTGTTGTCCGGTGGCAACTGTGGTCCGAATGGGGGAACGATGGCGGTTACAAAGACCAAGGGTTCATCGAGATCTGGCGGGACAAAACGCGAACACGGCACCAGTGTTCTTACGGCTCTTCACCAGGTCAGGGAACTGATTGTTCAGGGCAAGCTTTCGCCCGGAACGTGGATCGTTGAAGGAGAGCTGGCCAAGCGCCTGCATCTCAGCCGCACGCCGGCGCGCGCGGCCCTGCAGTGGCTGCAGCAGGAAGGCTACATCCGCGTGCATCGCACGGCCAATAAATCGCGGATGATCGTAAGCCCCCTCACCAAGGAAGACGCCAATGAGCTGTATGCCATCATCGGGCGGCTCGAAGGGCTCGCTGGGCGTATTACCGCCACGCTGCCCAAGGCAGAACGAACAGCGATTGCGCAGAAGTTGAAAGCGACCAACCAGCGGCTGGCCGAGATCAGAAACAATCCCAACGAGCAGGGGGAAATCTTCGGCATCGACCACGAATTTCATCGCGTGGTTGTCGAGTCCGGTTCCGGCCCCAGGCTCCTGAACCTGCACAAGATGATCGAGCCGCAGGTGGAGCGCTACTGGAGGCT
>JBOGMA010000138.1:0-8122 GCA_050746465.1 Acidobacteriaceae bacterium | reverse complement strand
GAATACTGCACCTTCTGCGCCTTCTATCGGCCGCTCAAGGGCAAGCTGGCGAGCGAAGGCTACTTCCTCGATTTTGAAACCATCTACAACAAGATCGCCGAAACCATTGAAATGGGCGGAACCGGTGTGCTGATGCAGGGCGGCCTGCATCCCGATCTCAAGATCGAATGGTTTGAGCGGCTGTTGCGCGGCATCAAGCAGCGCTTTCCGCAAATCTGGCTGCACTGCTTTTCCGCATCTGAGATTCTGGCCATCGCCGAGTACAGCGATCTCAGCGTGCGCGATACCATCATGCGCCTGCGTGACGCCGGCCTCGATTCCATCCCTGGCGGCGGAGCGGAAATCCTCGATGACGACGTGCGCAAGCGCATAGCGCGGCTGAAGTGCGGGACCGACGAATGGGTTCTGGTGCATCGCACCGCCCACCAGCTGGGCATGAGGACCACCGCCACCATGATGTTCGGCGTGGGCGAAACTTACGAGCAGCGCGTAAACCACTTCGAGCAGGTGCGCCGCTTGCAGGAAGAAACAGGCGGCTTCACAGCATTCATCCCCTGGAGCTTCCAGCCGCACAACACCGCTCTGGGCGGACGCGGCTGGGATGAAGCGACGGCGGTCGAATACCTCAAGGTGCTGGCAATCTCCCGTCTCTACCTCGACAACATCGAAAACGTGCAGTCGAGCTGGGTCACGCAAGGACTCAAAGTTCTGCAACTCGGTCTGCGCTTTGGCGGCAACGATGTAGGTTCCGTCATGCTCGAAGAAAACGTCGTCAAGGCCGCGGGAACGTCGAACTGCACCACAGAAGAAGAGTTGCGGCGCGTCATCCGCGACGCCGGCTTTAAACCCGTGCAGCGCGACACGCTCTACCGGACGATGTTCCTGAATTAAGCCTCAAGCCGCCGATGGCCGCTCCAGCGCCGGCTCCGTCGAGTCGACAGCGGCTTTTGGCGTGAGCAGCGGCCAGCCTTTACGCAGCACATAATCCAGCCAGGCTCCGGCGACCTGCGAGGTCAGCACCGCCGCAACCACCAGCGTCGTATAAAACTGCGAGCTGATGATTCCGGCTCCGTAAGCGACGCTGGCCAGCACGATGCCGGGGCCTCCACGCGCATTGGTGGTGATGGCGAGATTGAAAAGATCGAGCCCGCGGAATCCTGCAAAGCGGCTGGCGAGTGATACGGAAAAAATCTTCACGGCGCAGCTTCCGACGATAAACACCGCCATCATCCACAGCGAGACGCCGCGGATGAGGTCGAGCTTGAGTCCGACAATCGCAAAATAAACGGGAATGAAGAACGCAAACGAGACTTTGCCGATTGAGTCGAGCGCATCGGCGAAGATGCGGCGCTTTTTGTGCACGACGGCGAATCCCGAGAGGAACGCGGCGAAGACAAGGCTGACGTGGAGCAGCCCCGCAACCGCACAGTAGGCGAGCAGCACGGAGATGGCGTATCCCGTAGGCGACGTGCGCGCCACCACATTGAAACGCGATTTATTGAAGCGCTTGATGAGCCGCGGGACGATGGTAAGTCCGAGCACGAAGAAAGCGACAGTCGCCAGCAGATGGTAGGTCATGGCGCGCGGATGAAGCACGGCTTGGCCGGCCGTGGCCGTGGCAATGGCCAGCGCGAGCCAGAGGACCAGGTCTTCAATGACTGCCACGCCGAGCACCAGGCGCGCAAAGCGCGTGTGCAGAATATCGAGGTCGGCGAATATTTTTGAGACGACCGGGACCGAAGTGACGGCGACACCGACGGCGAGAATGATGGTGAGCGAGACGCGGTTTCCGGCGGGACCTGCCAACGCGGGACTAATGAGCCAGGGAGCGAAAGCGAGACCCAGCACGAATGGAAGGCCGGTTCCGACAATTACAAGCCATCCAACCTCGCGGCGCTCGTCGCGGCTGAAGAGTTGCTGCGTTTCCGCTCCGGCAAAGAACATGAGCAGCAGCAGCCCGAGCCAGTAAACGAAATCGAAGATGTGGCCCTGCGCCTGCGCGCTGTTGATGAATCGCTCAGCGGCGGGGATGCGTCCGATGAGGGCGTTGCCGAGGACGACTCCAGCAACGATTTCGCCGACCACCTTGGGCTGGCGCATTTTTACGAACAGCCAGCCCAGAAGCTGAGCGAGCCCGACAAGCAACAGAAGGAGGATGATGACCTGGGTCAAAGCAGAATTGGACATTGTTCGCGCTCAAGGCGATTCGATGCAGCCGGTCCAAGACGGTTTGCTTAAGGAGAAAGGAACGCGAAATTTTCCTGTCGTGGCAAGATTGAGAAATGGCCTCTCAACCGAAAGTTCTCGTTATCTCAAAAAACGAAGCGCTGCAATTCGCCATGCTGGCAAATGTTCCGCATGTGCTTTCATGCGACGCGACTGCCGCTGCCGCAGCAGCACAGGAAATAACTTCAGCCCTGCTCTGGTCAGGCACTCGCGAGATGGTGCGCGAAGTCGTTCAGAACTGCAAAAGCCTGCGCTGGATCCACACGCGCTTTGCTGGCGTGGACAATTTGCTGTTTCCGGAGTTGGTGAACAGCGACATCGTGCTGACCAACGCCAAAGGCGTGTACAGCGCGCCTCTCGGTGAGTTCGCCCTGACCGCCATTTTGTATTTCGCGAAAGACGTTCCGCGCTTGCGCCGCAACCAGGCTGCTCAGGCGTGGGCCCGCTTTGAGATGGAACGAATTGCCGGCAAGACCGTTGGAATCGTGGGCTACGGCGACATTGGCCGCGCTGTTGCGGAGCGCGCGCATGCCATGGGAATGCGAATTTTCGCAATGAAGCGGCATGCCCCTGAGCATCCTGATGCGATGATCGAGCGTTATTACACTCAAGCCGAGTTGCACCAGATGCTGGCAGTCTGCGACTACGTGGTGATTGCCGCTCCGCTTACCCCGGAGACGCAGCACCTGATCGGCGAAGCGGAATTTGCGGCGATGAAAGCGACGGCTGTTCTGGTCAATGTGGGACGCGGGCCGGTGGTTGACACCAATGCGTTGGTGGATGCGCTGAACAGCAGGCAAATCAAGGGCGCCGGATTGGATGTCGCCGATCCTGAGCCGCTCCCCGCCGGCCATCCGCTCTACGCAATGGAAAACGTGCTGCTCTCTCCGCACTGTGCGGATGTAGTCGCCGGTTGGAAAGAAGATGCGATGCGGTTGTTTCTCGCTCAATATGAAAGGTTCGAGAAAAACGAGCCTCTGCTGAATGAGGTGAACAAACGGCTTGGCTACTGATCGAACGAGAATGAATCAATTCGTCTGGTTCTGCACGCTTCCCAGGTAACGGTCCAGCCAACTCAGGACTTCACGCACCAGCACCGACCGTTGCTGGCTGACGTCATGCGGCGTATCGAGCACAACATGTTTCTTGTCTGCCGGAGCTGTGCCCAGCATATGGAACAGCGGGTCTTGCGAGGTTTCCGGCGGGAAGGTGTAGTCATAGCGGCCATTGACCATGAGCACCGGCTTTGTCATGCGCGGCGCAAAGTCCGCCTGATCGATTCCCGGTGGAGGCTGCTGGAGAAAATAGCCCCCGTCGAGAAAGATCGCCGTCTTCAGCCTGTCCTGGAGCAACGTGGCGATGATCACGCCGTCAGCCGAGCCCATGCTGACTCCTAGATACGCGATCCGGTTCCTGTCTATGTCCGGCCGCGTGTCGAGATAATCGAGCGTTCGGGCCGCATCCTTATACCAGTCAAATGGCAGG
The DNA here is from genome assembly GCA_050746465.1 of Acidobacteriaceae bacterium. Taxonomy (GTDB): domain Bacteria; phylum Acidobacteriota; class Terriglobia; order Terriglobales; family Acidobacteriaceae; genus Silvibacterium. The sequence goes on along the minus strand of JBOGMA010000138.1, from coordinate 4,411 downwards.
TCCAAATCGCCGCTTGGGAGCTCCAGCTTCGAGCGACGCTCGTAAGTCTCCTCATAAATCGGATACACCACTGCTCGCCCGCTCTGGATGATGTAATCAAAATAGGTCACGTCCCCTAGTTCGCTGCTGTTCGGCGGCAGGAACAGGACGCGCGCGCTTGGGAAGAACAGGACCGTTTGGTAGGGCGGCCGAACGCGCTTCGGCAGGAACAGGTAAGCTGCCATGCGTTCCCCGTTATACGCGGCGTCGAAAGTAACTTTCTCCTCGCGCCAGTCCTCCGTTTCCTTCACCACGCCTTCCACATGGGCATTCAGCGGGGTCTTCGAATATGCATAGAGCAGCGTATAGGCTCGAAAGACAGCATCGTTTACCGGCTTATACTTCGCAAAGTCCCGCGTGACTCGATGGATGGGCTCGACTGCTTTCACCGGCAACGACATCGTGTTGCGCACGCAGCGAAAGCCGTTTGTTTCGGAACGGTCAAAGGGCGACAACGCCTCAGGACTCGTGTAGAGGTAATTCGGGGACTTCCACGAGCCGCCAAGAATAAAGCGCACATCGCCATCGACCGGGTTGGCGATCCACTCACGGACGTTGCCCGCCATGTCATAAGTGCCGTATGGGCCCACGCTCTGGTCTGCCCCTTTCGCGGCCGGCCCTTCGCTTCGGAGATTGCTCAAATCAACGGTGTACTCGGCGATGTCAAAGTCGGCGGCCTGATACCACTGTCCAAGCACCGGCAGCGATTTGCCCCGAAACGCCGCATAGGCCGCAGCCTCATACCAACTCACGCCTGAAACAGGGAAATCGCCCTTCCCTTCGGGATAATGTCCACCAGCCCACGCGGACGGCCCTGGGCGTCCGGTGGAATCACGGAACAACTGCATGGCCTGCTTCCAGTTCATCGTCCGGCCGTCGGCGTGAAACACCGCGGGCCAGTATTTCGGCGTTTCGTAGCCGCCCTGGTCAACGAACTCCTGATATTCGCGATTGCTCACCTCGTACCGGTCCATGTAATAGGGTGGGAAGTTGTACGGACCCGCCCAACCAATAAACGATGCGTACGTAGTCCAGTATCCGCCCTTCACATAGACCATTCCGGACGGTGCGGTCAGGTAGCGGTGCAGAGGAAAGTTCATTGCCGCGGATGTCGCTGGCGCAACCGCCATGCTGCCAACTCCCTGCTTCGAAATCGTCCAGCGAAAATATCCCTTTGGAACCGTCACATTCTTCAGCGGTGTCGTTCCCAGATTAAGAACCGGTCCATGTGGAGTCAGATAGTCCTGAATTGTCACCTGCGCGCCGGACGGATCGGAAGTGATGGCGACTTGCTCCGTGTTGCTGTTTCGAAGCTGCCGCAGCCGGGAATCGCCGGGCAGGTATCGCTCGGCCTTGTGCAGGACCTGGAATGCCACCAGCGGGCGACGCATCTCCATCAGCTTTTGAAATTGTGGAACCGCATCCTCGCGCGCCCAGCGCCGCTGCGCAGCCCGCCGATATGCCCACCAGCCCGCCGCGCCCGCCCCCAGCAGCACAACCAGAAGCGTCGCCGCAACGATCCTCCAGAAGTGCATGGCGGGCGGCGCAACCGAACTAGCAGGAGCGGTGGCCGTCATCAGGCAGGAGGAGAGGTAGCGCGCCATTTCCGCCGCTGTCGCATATCGGCGCGCGGGGTCCTTTTGTAACGCCCTGTTGACTATGGGCCCAATCTCCTCAGGCAGATCGGGGCGCACCCGGCGCAGTGGAGGAAATGGTTCGGCGATGATCGCGTGAAGCACAGCCATGCCGCTTTCTCCGCGGAACGGCGGCTGGCCGGTGAGCAACTCATAATAGAGCGCGCCAAGACTCCACAGATCGGTGCGCCGGTCGACAGCCTTCCCCAGGGCCTGCTCCGGAGACATATAAAGAGGAGTACCGATCAGTCTCGTAGTTTCGGTCGAGGACTGCAAGCCATCGCCGGCAAGCAGCTTGGCGACTCCAAAATCCAGCACTTTCACGTTGCCCTTTGGAGTCAGCATCACATTCGCGGGCTTGAGATCTCTGTGTACCACGCCCTGCTCATGCGCTTCCTCAAGAGCTTCGGCAATCTGCATAGTTATGCGGGTCGCCTCAACGGGAGAAAATGCTTTCGCATCCAGAGCGGCGCGCAACGATTGCCCTTGCACGCACTCCATTACGATGTAGTCGGTCGCATCCTGTTCGCCGACATCGTAGAGAGCGGCTATATGTGGATGATTGAGCCGCGCCAGCGCCAGAGCTTCCCGCCGGAAGTGGTTCCGTGCCGCCTCATTCGAAAGCACTCCGGAAGTGAGGACCTTGACCGCGACAATGCGATCCAGCTTCTCATCATGGGCTTTATAGACCACGCCCATGCCGCCGGCGCCGAGAGGCTCGATGATTACATAGCGTCCCAGGCGGGCGCCGGGTTCAAAACCGTTGCTGGGCTGCGGCGAATCCGACGAGGGCATTTTCAAAGGAGGGCCGGAAAGGAAGCCGCTCAGCCGCTCGTTTTCTTCCAGCAGCGCCTCCACCTGACGCCGAACCTCGGGTTCCCGGCAAGTGCTGTCCAAAAAGGCTGCCCGCCGAGCGGGCGGCATGTCCAGCGCCTCTCCGAACAACTGCTGCACTATCGCGTCTGGGTAATCCATCGTGCGGCCTCGCATTCCCAAGGATACGGACCGGCTTTCACATTATCATGAAATCCGTGGGGTGAGCATGGAACCCGACCGCTACGAAATTACGCGGCTGTTGCATGAAGTCGGGGGCGGCAATCACGACGCCGCTGAAAAGCTGCTCCCCCCTTGTTTACAACGAATTGCACCGCCTGGCAAAGGCCTGCATGCACCGCGAGCGTCCTGACCACACCCTCCAGACAACAGCGCTGATCCACGAAGCCTACCTGCGCCTTGCCGGGGACGAGATCACATGGCAGGACCGAAGCCACTTCATCGGCTTTGCGGCAAACGTGATGAGGCAGGTTCTTGTCGACTATGCCCGCGCTCATCGAGCGCAGCGGCGGGCCGGCGACATGCGCCGGGTGGAGATGCGGGAGGACCTTGCCGTTTCTCCTGAACGGCTGGACGAAGTGGTCCTTGTGGACGAGGCCCTTTCGCGGCTGGCAGCCAGGAGCCATCGCCAGGCGCACATCGTGGAATTGCGCTATTTCGGCGGACTGTCAGTCGAGCAGATCGCTCAAATCCTCGATATCTCTCCCCGCTCCGTGAAGCGGGACCAGAACGTCCGCAATTTACGCTTGGCGGCCCGCGAAAGTCAGGATTTTCGGCTCAATGTTTCCCCATCTCGCAGAGCATGTCGGAGTGGATGTTCAGCCCTATGTTGCTTATGTTGTAGAAGTGCTCACTTGCGGCCAGCCAGACAATCTCGCAGATCTGGCGTTCGGAATAGTAGCGGGCGAGGCGAGAAAAGGTGTCCGGCTCGATTTTCTTGTCCCGGGTCAGTTCGGTGGCATAGTCCAGCGCTGCGCGCTCCGCGTCGGTGAAAAGCGGGCTGGTGCGGTATTGTCCCAGCTCATTGAACTTGGCTTCGTTCATCGACGCCTTGATGGTGAAGTAGCGACCTATGTCGATGCAGAAAAGGCAGACGTTGACGCGGGCCACCTGCTCGCGGATGAGCATGACGGTTTCCGGAGGCAGAACGAGTTTCTTGTCCAGGACGCCGATTTTCCCGTAGAACTTTCCGAAGGCCAGCGGCATGCGGGCGCCAAAAACCTTGAGTGGCGTTACCACTTTGCCGAATTGCCGGCGAGTCATGGAATAGACCAGCTTCATCATGAGTCCGCTGGGTTTTTCAATGGGAGGAAGAAAGGGCTCGTTTGGGCTCAGGCTGGGGGAGATTTGGGTTTCGATTTGCGCCTGCATCGTTGGGTCCTCCGCTTTGGTTTCAATCCGGCAACTTTTTGATGTGTTGTCCCCAAAGTTGGTTCCATAAATCAGGGGGTTCGGCGGCAAATTCCCCTCGGTTGATTTCGCTTTCTCTAGCCTCCGCATCCGGCTATAATGGGTTGTGCCCGCCAGGTACGTCCATCAAAAACAATTCAGGAAGGTGAAGCAGGAATGTCCTCCAAGTACATTTTTGTGACAGGCGGAGTTGTGTCCAGCCTCGGCAAGGGATTGGCCGCGGCTTCGATTGGCTGTCTGCTGGAAAGCCGCGGGTTGCGCATCAACCTGATGAAGTTCGACCCGTATTTGAATGTAGACCCAGGAACCATGTCGCCGTTCCAGCACGGCGAGGTCTTTGTGACCGACGACGGCGCGGAGACCGACCTGGACCTGGGCCACTATGAGCGCTTTACGCACGCGCATCTCTCGCGCGATAACAACCTGACCACCGGCCGCATTTACGAACAGATCATCACCAAGGAGCGGCGCGGCGACTACCTCGGCAAAACCGT